>NZ_JAMYQZ010000108.1:0-18000 GCF_040321145.1 Mesorhizobium sp. M0514 | reverse complement strand
CAGGACCGTCCAGCGTCAGCTCGTCTTCCAGCGACATCGAGACGGCATTGTCGAAATCATCGTCGAACGCGACATCGTCGGCGGGCGCAGCAGCAACCTGGGCGACATCTGCGGCATGGGCGACGGTCGCATCGTCATCGAGCAGCAACCCCTGCTCGAGCGAAGCGGCAAGCTCGTCATCCATCGGCAGGTCGTCTTCGAGCGGCGATACGTTTTCCAACGAGCTGGCGACGGCATTGTCGAAATCATCGTCGAATGCAGCTTCGTCGAATGCGGGCTCGGCAAACGAAGGTTCGGCAAACGAGGGTTCAACGGGAGCAGCCGCAGCCTGCGGGGCAGCGCCGAAATCCAGATCGGCGGCATCGTCGAAGACGAAATCATATTCCAGCGAAGCAGCCAGCGCATCGTCCATCGCGGCATCGGTGGTTTCGAAAGCCGGCTCGCGAATCTCGGCAGCAGGTTCGTAGGGCTCAGCGGCAGGCTGGTGAACCTCGGGAGCTGGCTGGCTGGCCTCCATGGAACCGACTTCATCGCCGAATTCGCCCATCAACTCCTTCTCGAGGTCGATGTCGAAATCGCCCTCGTCTGCAGCCGTCTCGACGGCTGGCGCCTGCGGCTTGACCGGCTGGCGCGGATCGAAACCCATGATCCTGGTCAGTTCAGCGAACGGGTCATCTTCGGCGATGTCGTTGTTGTCGGCTACTCTCAGCTGGGTTCTGTCTGCCATTATTGTTCCCGAACTCGCACTCATTCGGACGCCATGGACGTCGCGTAGGGTTGGCCCTTACCAGCGCAATGTGGGCAAATGGTGACAGGTGTTTTAGTTAAACCTAACGCATCTCAGTGGGCGCATCAGCCCCAATCAGCGTCAGGCCGGAGGTCAAAACATCCGAAACAGCCTGCACCAGCCCTAGTCTGGCATGAGTCAATTGTCGGTCGTTAACCTTAACAAAACGTAAGTCGGGATTCTCGGTGCCCCGATTCCAGTGTCCATGGAAGGTGGAAGCCAGATCGTAGAGGTAGAATGCCAGCCGGTGCGGCTCCAGCGCAAGGGCCGCGGATTCGATCAGCCTTGGATATTCAGCCAGCTTCCGGATCAGGCCGATCTCGCCCTCGTCGGTGAGCGACGCCGAGGCCGCGGCCAGGCTGTTGCGGTCGAAATTGGCCTCGCCCAGTTGCTCGCTCGCCTGCCGGAACACCGAATGACAGCGCGCCGAAGCGTACTGCACGTAGAACACGGGATTGTCCTTGGACTGTTCGGTGACCTTGGCGAAATCGAAGTCGAGCGGCGCGTCGCTCTTGCGGTAGAGCATCATGAAGCGGATAGCATCGCGGCCCACCTCCTCCACCGCTTCGCGCAAGGTCACGAATTCGCCCGACCGCTTCGACATCCGAACCGGTTCGCCATCGCGAAACAGCTTCACCAGATTGCACAGGAGCACCGTGAGTTGCAGGTTCAGATCATCGCCTGCAATCGCCCGCGCCAGCGCTTCCAGCCGCTTGACGTAGCCGCCATGGTCGGCGCCCAGCACATAGATCAGGCCGACGAAACCGCGGTCGACCTTATCCTTGAGATAGGCGACGTCGGCGGCGAAATAGGTGAACGAGCCGTCGGACTTGACCAGCGCCCGGTCCATGTCGTCGCCGACCGCCGTCGAGCGGAACAGCGTCTGCTCGCGGTCTTCCCAGTCGTCCGGCTTCTCGCCCTTGGGCGGCGGCAGCTTGCCCTTGTAGATATGGCCCTTCAGCGTCAGATCGTTGATCGCCGAGCGGATCCTCCTGGCATTGTCGGCATGCAGCGTGCGCTCGGAGAAGAAAACGTCGTGATGCACATTGAGCAACGCCAGATCCTCGCGGATCATCACCATCATGGCGTCGATCGTGCGGTCCTTGACGATTACCAGCGACTCATCGTCGGGCATCTGCAAGAGCTTGCGGCCAAATTCGGCAGCCAGCGCCTGACCGACCGGCACAAGGTAATCGCCGGGATAGAGACCGGCCGGTATCTCGCCAATGTCGTCTCCCAGCGCCTCGCGGTAGCGCAGGAAGGCCGAACGCCCGAGCACGTCGATCTGCGCGCCGGCGTCGTTGATGATGTATTCCTTGGTGACGTCATAGCCGGCGAAGGCCATCAGATTTGCAAGCGTGTCGCCGACAACCGCGCCCCGGCAATGGCCGACATGCATCGGCCCGGTCGGATTGGCCGAGACATATTCGACATTGGTCTTCTTGCCGCCACCAATGGTCGAGCGGCCGTAGTTTTGCCCCTCGCCGAGCACCGCGGTCAGATGTGCCTGCCAGAAAGCGTCCTTGAGCCGGAGATTGACGAAGCCGGGACCGGCGACGTCGGCTTCGGCAACATCGGCGTCGCTGCGCAGCACTTCCACCAGCCGCTCGGCCAGCGCGCGCGGGTTCTGCCCGGTGGGCTTGGCCAGTACCATCGCCGCATTGGTGGCGAGATCGCCATGGCTGGCGTCGCGCGGCGGCTCGACGGCGATGCGCGACAGGTCGGGCGAAACGCCATTACTGTGTTTCAAATCAAGCGCTTCGACGGCTTTTGTGATTCGCGCGCTGAAATCGGCGAAGATGTTCATGGGTCTTGCTCTGGCGGACTGTGCAGGGGAACCGGCTCATTGGCCGGCAAATCGCGCCCGCCCTAGCTTAAATCGGGCGTATGGTCAAACAGACGGCGGTGTTCCTTCAAGGCGTAGGTATCCGTCATCCCCGCCAGGAAATCGGCGACGCTGCGCGCCTTGATGCGGTCCTCCGCCCGGTCGAGCCCCTCCCGCCAGCCGTCCGGCATGGCGCGCGGATCGGCGAAATAGACATCGAACAGGTCGCGCACGATCTGCTCGGCCTGAGTGCGAACGCGCATCACCTCGTCATGCCGGTAGAGATGCTTGTAGAGAAAGGTCTTCAATTCCTTCTCGGTCGCCGCCACGTCAGCGGAAAAGGTCACCATCGTTTCGCCCGCCGCCCGCACCGCTTCGGCGCTGTCAGGCTTGATGCGCTCAAGATTGGCGGTGGTGGAAACAATGACATCCTCGACCATCATCGTGATCTGCCGGCGCATCAGCTCATGGCCGGTGCGCACATCGTCCAGGCCCGGATAGCGCGCGCGCACGCTTGCCAGGATCGATCCCGGCAGCGCCACCGTTTCCAGCATGTCCAAGGTCAGGAAGCCGGAGCGCAGGCCGTCGTCGATGTCATGGGTGTTGTAG
Organism: Mesorhizobium sp. M0514; assembly: GCF_040321145.1. Classification (NCBI taxonomy): domain Bacteria; kingdom Pseudomonadati; phylum Pseudomonadota; class Alphaproteobacteria; order Hyphomicrobiales; family Phyllobacteriaceae; genus Mesorhizobium; species Mesorhizobium sp. M0514. The sequence goes on along the minus strand of NZ_JAMYQZ010000108.1, from coordinate 14,779 downwards.
GCGATATCGTCGGCGATCGCAGCACATTGCGCCTCGATGCCGGCGAAATGGTCGAGTTCGAGGTCGTGCAGCTCGGAATAGTCGCGGATCGCCTGCGGCACCGGGCCTTTGAGCCCTTTTCCCTTGGCATCTGTCAGCGGCCCATTGTGCTTGACCAGCCCTTCCAGCGTTTCCCAGGTCAGGTTTAGCCCGTCGAACTCGGCATAGCGCCGCTCCAGCCGCGTCACCACGCGCAGCGACTGCGCATTGTGGTCGAAGCCGCCCCATTGGGCCATCCGCTCGTTCAGCGCGTCCTCGCCGGTATGGCCGAACGGCGTGTGACCGAAATCGTGCACCAAGGCGACCGCCTCGGCCAGATCCTCGTCGCCGCGCAGCGCTCGCGCCAGAGCCCGCGCAATCTGCGCGACCTCGATCGAATGCGTCAGCCGGGTGCGATAGTGGTCGCCTTCATGGGCGACGAACACCTGCGTCTTGTGCTTCAGGCGGCGGAAGGCAGTCGAATGAATGATACGGTCGCGGTCGCGCTGGAATGGCGTGCGAGTCGGGCTCTCGACCTCGTCATAGAGCCGCCCGCGCGACCTGGCTGGGTCGCTGGCATAGGCCGCGCGCGGCCGATAGCCGAACCCAATGTCGCCAAGCTCATTTGTCATGGCTGATGCCGCCGCAGTTGACTTGCCCCTTCCCGCTTCATACCTATCATGTGAAACTGAAAGCAAGGTGACGCCCATGGGCGCTGATGCCAAGACTGCCATGAAAGTCGAGATGACCGAGTCCGCCGCCAGGCGGATCGCGAAAATCGTCTCGGGCGAGGCCGGCAAGACGGCGCTGCGCGTCTCCGTCGAAGGCGGCGGCTGCTCCGGCTTTTCCTACAAGTTCGACCTGGTCGGTACGCGCAACGACGACGACGTCGCCATCGAAAAGGACGGCGCCACCGTGCTGATCGACGATTTGTCGCTGGTCTATATGGGCGGCTCGGTGATCGACTTCGTCGACGATCTGATGGGCCAATCGTTCCAGATCCGCAACCCCAATGCAGTCGCCTCCTGCGGCTGCGGCACCAGTTTCTCCATCTAGGCAGATGTCCGGCGTCGGCGCGGTCCGTCAGGTCGCACTGTCGGCCGGGCGCGATCTCGACGTGACGCTGGCCTTCTGGCGCGATGTGCTCGGCCTCAACGTTCACGCCCGCTACGATCCGCCGGGCATCGCCTTCATCATGGCCGGTGATATCAGGTTGCTGTTCACCGATGGCGTTCCGGCCGGCACCGTCTATCTCGATATAGCCGGGCTCGAAGCCTTCCACGCCGAGGCGAAAGCGTCCGGCGTTCCCTTCACCGCACCGCCGGCGCTCGTCCACAACGACACCGAAGGCACGTTCGGAACGGCGGGGGAAAGCGAGTGGATGGCCTTTCTAAAGGACCCGGCAGGCAATACGATCGGGCTTGTCGAACGTCTTTCGCCCGAACATCCCTGAGGCCGCCCATGAAAATCGTTACCTGGAACATAAACGGGATTCGCGCCCGCATCGGCAACCTCACCCACTGGCTGAGCGAAAGCCAGCCCGACATCGTCTGCCTGCAGGAGATCAAGTCGGTCGACGAGCAGTTCCCGCGCGCCGAGATCGAGGCGCTTGGCTACAACGTGGAAACCCATGGCCAGAAGGGCTTTAACGGCGTCGCCCTGCTGTCGAAGCTTCCCTTCGACGAGGTTATCAGGGGCCTGCCCGGTGACGACACCGACGAGCAGGCGCGCTTCATCGAGGGCGTGTTCTCGACCGACCAGGGCGCGCTTCGCGTCGCCTCGCTCTATCTGCCCAACGGCAACCCGGTCGATGACGAGAAGAAGTTTCCCTACAAGCTGGCCTGGATGGAACGGCTGCATCGCTGGGCCGAGCAACGGCTGCTTCTGGAGGAGGCGCTGGTACTGGCCGGCGACTACAATGTCATCCCCGAGCCGGTCGATGCGCGCTTCCCCGAGAACTGGCTTGGCGATGCGCTGTTCCAGCCGCAGACCCGGCAGGCCTTCCGACGGCTGAAGAATCTCGGCTTCACCGAGGCAGTCCGCGCCGTCACCGATGCGGCCGATGTCTATACCTTCTGGGATTACCAGGCCGGTGCCTGGCAGAAGAACAACGGCATCCGCATCGACCATCTGCTGTTGTCGCCCGAAGCCGCCAACCGCTTTTCCTCGGCCTCGATTGAAAAGCACGTGCGCGCCTGGGAAAAGCCTTCCGACCATGTGCCGGTGGCGATCGATCTGGCGCTGCTGCCGGCCTGATATCAGCCGAAACCCTGATGTCGCCACAATCGCGCCATTCAGTCAGAGGTCAGCATGGCGGCTGGGGTTCCATGGCACTACGATTCCTCCTTTGCCCGATCGGTCTGGCATCTGCCATGGCCTCTCCTGCAGCGGCACTTGCCGATCAGCAGTGCCTGGCCAATGGCAAGTCCTACCAGGTCGGCCAGGTCACCTGCCTGACGGTTTCAGACAAGAGCCATATGGCCCGCTGCGACCTGGTGCTCAACAACACCTCATGGACCAAGATCGGCGACAGCTGCCCCGACAGCACGATGAAGCCGCATCTGCACGTCACGCCGATCTCGATGCCGGTACACAGAGCGGCGCCGGCGGAACTCACCGAGAACTGATGGATGTGAGCTAATTTCCCCCTTGAGGGGGGAGATTGGCAATTTCACTGGTCGTCACCACCCTTGGTGAGAAGATCGTCGGCAAGCGAAATCGCAGTGCGGCGGTCGGCTTCGCCGGCGGCGGCAAATGCCTCTTCCTGCATGCCGCGGATCCACGGCTGGTCGCTCGGCGAGGCGCGTTCGAGCGCGGCGGTCATCATGGCCAGCCCGCGCACGATCTTGCCGCTCTGGAACAGAAGATTGCCAAGCGTCGCCTGGGCGCCGGCATGGCCTTTTTCGGCGGCGAGCTGGAACCAGCGGCCGGCCTGCTTGACGCTGGCCTTGACGCCGCCCTCGCCCTTCAGGAACATCTGGCCCATCTCGAACTGGGCGTTCGGGTTGCGGTAATTGGCGGCCGCACGCATGTAATATTCCTGCGCCGCGACCTCGTTTTCCTCGACCGGGCTGCCGGGGATGCCTGTCCGGAGATAGTCGCCCAGCGCCACCAGCGCGTCGGAGACATAGCTTTCCTCCGGCGATCCCGGCTCGACATCCTGATCGACGATCTCGGAGAAGAATTTGAAGGCCGCATAGTCGTCGCGCGTCACGCCGTCGCCTTCGGCATACATGCGCGCGAGCTTCCAGGTGGCGCCGATCTGGCCGTTTTCGGCGGCGTATTTATAGGCCTCGACCGCCTGTTCCTTGTGGCCGCTCTTGTAGGCGGAGAAGCCGAACTGGAACACGGCCCATGGGCTCGATTGCGGCTTCACGCCGGTCTTGTCGTCGAACACCTTGTCGTCGAAGGCCATGGCCTGGCCCACGGCGCCAAAGATCGCAACAGCGACCAGTGCCGGAAGGACAGACGACCTCAACAACTCAGATATCCGCATAGCAATGTGTTTCTTTGGCACCGCCGGGATGGGTGACCGCGCCGTCGCGGGCTGGCCCTACCGTCTGTGCATATTTCCAGATCGCGCCCGACTGATAGTCGGTCGTGCGCGCCTTCCAGGCCTTCGCCCTCGTTGCCAGTTCAGCCTCGGACAGGTCGACCTCGATCGTGCCTTTGGTTGCGTCGATCGAGATCACGTCGCCATCCTTCAGCAGTCCGATCGGGCCGCCAACGGCAGCTTCTGGCCCGACATGGCCGATGCAGAAACCGCGCGTCGCGCCCGAAAAACGACCGTCGGTGATGAGAGCGACCTTGCCGCCCATGCCCTGGCCGTAGAGCGCCGCCGTCGTCGACAGCATCTCGCGCATGCCCGGGCCGCCGCGCGGACCTTCGTAACGGATGACGAGAACCTCGCCTTCCCGGTAGTTGCGGTGCGTGACCGCCTCGAAACATTCCTCTTCCGAATCGAAACACCGTGCCGGACCTGAGAATTTCAGCTCCGTCATGCCCGCGACCTTCACGATCGCGCCTTCGGGGGCAAGGTTGCCCTTCAAGCCCACGACACCGCCGGTTTGGGTGATTGGTCGGTTGGCGGGACGGACCACATCCTGGCTATCATTCCAGGCAACATGCTCCATGTTTTCGGCCAAAGTACGGCCAGTCACGGTCATGCAGTCGCCATGGAGATAGCCGTGGTCGAGCAGCGTCTTCATCAACAGCGGAATGCCGCCGGCCTCGAACATGTCCTTGGCGACATATTTGCCGCCCGGCTTGAGGTCGGCGATGTAGGGCGTCTTCTCGAAAATCGCGGCAACGTCGAACAGGTCGAACTTGATGCCTGCCTCATGCGCGATCGCCGGCAGGTGCAAAGCCGCATTGGTCGAGCCGCCGGTGGCCGAAACCACGGTCGCCGCATTCTCCAGCGCCTTCAGCGTGACGACGTCGCGCGGCCGGATGTTCTTGGCGATCAGCTCCATGATCTTTTCGCCGGAGGCGAAATTGAAGCGGTCGCGCATCTCGTAAGGCGCCGGCGCGCCGCAGGAGTACGGCAGCGCCAGGCCGATCGCCTCGGCGACGGTGGCCATGGTGTTGGCTGTGAACTGGGCCCCGCAGGAGCCGGCGGACGGACACGCCGCCTGCTCGATCTCGAGCAGTTCGGCATCACTGACCGTGCCGACCGAATGCTGGCCGACTGCTTCGAACACGTCCTGCACAGTGATCTGGCGGCCGCGATAGGAGCCCGGCAGGATCGAGCCGCCATAGATGAAGATCGACGGCACGTTGAGCCGCACCATGGCCATCATCATGCCGGGCAGCGACTTGTCGCAGCCGGCAAGGCCGACCAGCGCATCGTAGCAATGGCCGCGCATGGTGAGTTCGACCGAGTCGGCGATGACATCGCGCGATACCAGCGACGACTTCATGCCCTGGTGGCCCATGGCGATGCCGTCGGTGACGGTGATGGTGCAGAATTCGCGCGGCGTGCCGTTGGCGGCCGCGACGCCTTTCTTGACCACTTGCGCCTGGCGCATCAGCGAGATGTTGCAAGGCGCCGCTTCGTTCCAGCAGGAGGCAACGCCGACCAGCGGCTGCGCGATCTCGGCCGCCGACAACCCCATGGCATAGAGATACGAACGGTGCGGCGCACGCGCCGGACCGACGGTCACATGGCGGCTAGGCAGCTTGGCCTTGGAGATGACTTTGGCGTCCATTCTCTTCCTTGCCGCGGGCGGTGCGGCCTGCCCCATCGCCGAGCCTTCTGGCGCGTGTCCCGAGACAAATTCGAGGTGCGCCGGGTTTATGGCGGGAAATGGGCAATTTGGTCGAGCGGGACCGTAGCGCGGGGGTTGGTCGGGAACTGTTGCCAAAACGTCACAATTACGAGAGGTGAAAGTGATGCGACAGATTTGCAGCGCTAACTTTCACCCACAAAACAAAAGGCCGGGCAACGCTCAGCCTTTTATTATAATTTTCAGAGCCTTAGAACTTGATCTTGACGCCGCCCGAAATGGCCGTGACCAAGTCGTTTCCGAAATTGTAGCTGACATCGGTGCCGGCCTGGTAGCCGTTCTCGTCTGTCAAAGTTCCTGAGTGACCGCTGGTCAGCACACCGATCGCGCCGGCCAACCGCACTTCGATGTTGGCGGTTGGCGTGTAAGCGACGCCGCCACCGAGTGTCCACGTGTCGCTCTGGGAGCCAACGCCGTGCGAGGTACCACGATCCCACGAAATCTGAGCTGCGCCGCTCCACTGCTCGTTGAACTTGTGGCCAATGCCTGTGGTAACCGTCCAACCGTCACGGTACATCAGATCTAGCGACGTCAATCGCACCGGAGTCGGAGAGCCGAGCCCCGGAGAGATCGACGTACAAGCTGCCAGCCCCTTAGAAGCTTGCGAGCAGATAGGAATGCTCTGCAACACGCTCCAGTTGACCCATTTGACGGACCCGAAGGCAAGCCAGCCGGGTGCGATACCGGATTGGAGCTTGAATTCCAACGAATCTGGCATGGAGGCATTGCCATATATGTCTATCGGCTCGACCCCTATGCCGACCTTCGTCAAATCAAGCGTGCCAGAGAGATTGTCGAGCTTTACTTGCGAATTATAAACAAGGCTTGCGCGCAGCGCTATCTCAGGAATTTCGTAAGCAAGGCCGGCACGCCAGCCCCAGCCAGTGCCTTTGAGGTCAACGCGACCCGTGCCGCCGAAATTGGGCACCAGTGGCGACACAAGGCTTTCCTTGAAACCGTAGACTTCCTGGTAGAACACACCGCCGATGAAGCGAAGCTGCCCCTTGCCGGCATCCATCTTGTAGGAGCAGGTGCCGGCGTAGTTATTACTCTTGATGTCGGTTTCCATGTTGGACTGCGCGCCGGCCCAAAGGCCGGGAGCCGTATGCGCACCCCAAGGCTGTGAATAGTCGACCATACAGTCGACACCCTTGACCACCTCGGCCCTGACGCCGATGCGTGGCACCCAGTAGCTCTCGCTGTCTTTCGCCGTGCTGCCCAATGCCGACACGTTGCCATCTGAATTATCTGTGTCCACCGCATTCTTGAGCTTGCGCTCCGGCATGACATACGTCGCTTCGGCTTCGGTGGCGAAGGGCGCCGGATCGAAAAGAAGGTCGACGTCGTAGCCACCGCGCTCGATGCCGCCGGCATGCACGGAACCAATCAAACCCAGCGAAAAACACCCCGCCCCCAGCAGTGTTTTCAAACGCAAATTGCTCATGGATGTCCTCCCCGAAATACTAGTGCGTCAAGCTAGAACCAATTCGGGTTAACGGCGCAACAATGAATTCGAATAGCGTACATGTACACTCTTGCGGACCGCATTTCGAACACAGTGGCGGCCTGGCCGGTAGGTTCGAAAATGACCATTTGGGCGGCAGACCGGGGAACAAATCAGGTAAAACCGCTCAAAACAGCACCCAAAACCAGCTATTTTGCCGGCATTCTGCCCCATTGTTACATTATGGCAACAATGAGGTCGAAACTTTCCGTTTACGTCAATATTAACGTTACGGAACGCCTATTTTTCGAGCAAAAGAACCTTCGCGAAGCGCTGCAAGCGTCTCGCGAATCCGACCGTCAACCGGCGTCGCGCACCCTGGTCAGCGCCACCGAAAGCTTCTCCTGCTGATCGCGGTATTCGTCGAGTTTTTCGCGCTCGGCTGCGACGATCTCTTCCGGCGCGCTGGCGACGAACCGTTCGTTCGACAGCTTCTTGTGCAGCCGCGCAATTTCCTCGGTCACCTTGGCCAGTTCCTTCTGCAGCCGCGCCGCCTCGGCGGAGAGATCGATCAGGCTGCCGAGCGGCAGGCAGATCGTCGCCTCGTTAAGCACGATCTGGGCCGAGCCCTTGGGCGCGGCGTCCTGCAGCGAGATGTCGCCGACCCGCGCCAGCCGCTTGATGGCGGACGCATGGCGTTCCAGCCTCTGGTGAGTCTCGGCGCTGGCGCCGACCACCACCAACGGCGCGATCGCCGCCGGCGGCACGTTCATTTCCGAACGCACGGAGCGGATGCCGGAGACCAGATCGACCAGCCAGTTGATGTCGGCGGCCGCATCGGCGTCCTCGAAGTCGGGTGACGGCCAGGCAGCGTGGCACAGCAGCGTTGCGCGCGTCCTGCCCTCGCCTGCCGTCTGCGCCCACAACTCCTCGGTCATGAACGGCATCATCGGATGAAGCAGCTTGTAGATCTCGTCGAGCACGAAGGCGACGCAGGCACGGCTTTCGGCCTTGGCAGCCTCGTCCGTGCCCATAAACACCGGCTTCAGCAGTTCCAGATACCAGTCGCAGAACAGGTTCCAGACGAAGCGGTAGGCGGCGCCCGCTGCTTCGTTGAAGCGGTAGCCGGTGATGCCCTCGGTGATCGCGCGCGACGCCCTGGTCAGCTCGGTCAGGATCCAGCGATTGACCGGCAGCTTGGCGTCGTTGAGCCAGAAATCGTCATTGCGCGCGACCTCGTTCATCTCGGCAAAGCGTGTCGCGTTCCACAGCTTGGTGCCGAAATTGCGGTAACCGGCGATGCGCGCCGGATCGAGCTTTACGTCGCGCCCCTGCGCCGCCATCACCGTCAGCGTGAAGCGCAGTGCATCGGCGCCAAACTCGTCGATGAGGTCGAGCGGATCGATGACGTTGCCTTTCGACTTCGACATCTTCTGCCCGTTCTTGTCGCGCACCAGCGCATGCACATAGACGGTGTGGAACGGCTCCTCGTGCATGAAATGCAGGCCCATCATCATCATCCGGGCGACCCAGAAGAAGATGATGTCGAAACCGGTCACCAGCACGTCCGTCTGGTAATAGGTCTTCAGCTCCGGCGTGTGATCCGGCCAGCCCAGTGTCGAGAACGGCCACAGTGCGGACGAGAACCAGGTGTCGAGCACATCCTCGTCGCGGCTCAGGATTTCGCCCGGCTTGAAGGTCTCGAGCTTGTCCTCGACCCAGGCCTTCCACGGGCCTTCCAGCGCCAGATAATATTCAATCGCGGCGCCCAGCGCCTCTTCCTCGGTCTTCTCGACGAAGACCCGGCCGTCCGGCCCGTACCAGGCCGGGATCTGATGACCCCACCACAGCTGGCGTGAAATACACCAGGGCTGAATGTTCTCCATCCAGTCGAAATAGGTCTTTTCCCAGTTCTTCGGCACGAAGTTGGTACGGCCTTCACGCACCGATGCGATCGCCGGCTTGGCGAGCTCGGCGGCGTTTGCATACCACTGCTCGGTCAGAAACGGCTCGATCGGCACGCCGCCGCGATCGCCATGCGGCACGGCGTGGCGATGCGGCTCGATCTTGTCGAGGAAGCCGCCGGTCTCCATCAGCTCGACGATTTTCTTGCGCGCGACGAAACGGTCGAGACCGTCGAGCTCGTCCCAGACGGCCTGACGCTCCGGCGTCACGTCGAGCCCGGCGAGAAAATCCTCATTATCCCTGAGCGTTATTGCCGCCTCGATGGTCAGGATGTTGATCGCCGGCAGCTTGTGGCGCTTGCCGACCTCGAAATCGTTGAAGTCGTGCGCCGGCGTGATCTTGACCGCGCCGGAACCCTTTTCCGGGTCGGAATACTCGTCAGCCACAACCGGAATTTTCCGGCCGACGATCGGCAACACGACATTCTTGCCGACCAGATGCCGGTAGCGCTCGTCGTCCGGGTGCACGGCGACTGCCGTATCGCCCAGCATCGTCTCGGGCCGTGTCGTCGCCACGGTGATGAATGTCCCAGGATTTTCCGGATCGAAAATCTCGCCCTCGATCGGATAGCGGAAGTGCCAGAGATTGCCATTGACCTCCTGCGGCTCGACCTCCAGGTCGGAGATCGCCGTCAACAGCTTCGGGTCCCAGTTCACAAGGCGCTTGTCCTTGTAGATCAGCCCTTCCTTGTAGAGGCTGACAAAAACTTCGAGCACGGCCTTGGACAGGCCTTCATCCATGGTGAAGCGTTCGCGCGACCAGTCCGCCGAGGCGCCGAGCCGCTTCAGCTGGTTGAAAATGGCGCCGCCGGACTCGGCCTTCCACTCCCAGACCTTGTCGATGAACTGTTCGCGGGTGAGATCGCGGCGATGTATCTGCTTTTCCATCAGCTGGCGTTCGACCACCATCTGCGTGGCGATGCCGGCATGATCCATGCCGGGCTGCCACAGCACGTTTTTGCCGCGCATGCGCTCGAAGCGCACGAGTATGTCCTGCAGCGTGTTGTTGAGTGCATGGCCCATATGCAGCGAGCCGGTGACGTTGGGCGGCGGGATGACGATGGCGAAGGCCTCCGCCCCCTCCTCGGCGCCGGCGCCGGCGCGAAATGCGTCCGCCTCTTCCCAGATTTTGGCGATCCTGGGCTCGACGGTCTTGGCGTCGTAGGTCTTCTCAAGCATAGGAAAATGGTCCGCGCGGTCGGGAGTTTTGCTGACCCGGTGTAAATCGGAAGGTTTTGGCCAAGTCAACCGCGAGGGCTGCCTCAGTCCTTCAACGCAAATAGGCGGGGCCTTGGTCATTTCAACGGGAAGGCCATGCCTGCACCTTCATCGTCAGCGATCCCGACGGGAAGCTGATCGCATTCGCGACATCAGCCGGACGCTGGCCTGCAGCGAGAAAGCGCAGCCCGAAGGCGGCGCTTTAATCCGGAACGGGCTGTGGTGATGCCTATTGCGCGCCGCGCGCGACGCGCTCGATTTCTTCGCGTACCAGGCGCTCGACCAGCGTCGGCAGGTTGTTGTCCAGCCAGTCCTGCAACATCGGCCGCAGCATCTCCTCGGCCATCTCGTCGAAGGTCTTCTTGCTGCGGCTGGCGAAGGCGTCGGAGAGTTCGCCGAAGGCCGCTGCGACCTGCCGTCCCGTATGTTCCGAAACGATCGCCGGCCGAACCGGAGTTGCGTCGGCCGGGCGCGCGTGCTCGCTGCGCGAAGGATGAGCCTCGAAAGCCGGCTCGGCAGCGAGATCGTCTTCGAAAGCCTCGACCTCCGCGATTGCTGCCTGCCGATTTTCAGTCTCTGGCTGCCTGATCTCCGGCTGCCGTACTGTCTCAGCCGGTTTTGTCTGATTGCCAACCGCCGCGATTTCGCGGCGCCAATCCGTGACGATCGAGTCGGTGGTTTCCGCCTTTGCCCGCACTGCAGCTTCTGCCCTGACGGCGGGAGCAGGCTCGCTGGCTATCCTGGCGCTCACTTCCGCCAGGGTCATCGGAGCATGCGCGGGTGGCGCGGCGGTCGTGGCATTTGCCGCAATGGCAGGCTTCACTGGCGACGGCTCGGAGCGCGGCTCCAGCCGCGCAACCACCGGCTCGGCCAGTTGGGCCTGCACCTCAGCCAGCGTCACCGGCTTCTTGCTTTCGGTCGAGCTGTGCAATTCGCTGCGGAAGGCCTCGACATCCGAAATAGGCCCGGCGGCCACAAGATCCTGGCGCAACTCATCGGCGTCGCCCGGCAGCTTGCGGCCGGTGTCGCTGTCTTCGATGATCCTCCTGATGGAAGCCAGTATTTCTTCCATGGAAGGTTCGCGCTGTGCGCTGCTTGCCGTCGCCATCGTCACATCCGCCGCCCCCGCGCATGATCTCGAAAATCGATCTTCGATTTTCGAAGAGGATCAGGCGCAAAATCAAAGTTTCTACAGCGTCCTTTGCGCATCCATCGGACGCGTGGCGCTGTAGTGACCCGTTCCTGGCTTCCTGTCCGGCAAAGCCGGATACGAATCATGGCGACAGCGTAGCCGACGGATCGCCATCCGAGAATCCCCAATCTCGGGAGACGCCGGATTTCAACAATTTAGGCTAAAAAAGACAAACGCCGCGCATCCATGGGAAGCGCGGCGTGAAATGCTTTCAACCCTGGCGGGATTTGAGCCGCTCGGGTGGGCTCAACGAGCGTCCGGCGTACGCAGCCCGATCCACTTGTCCTTGACGGCTCTGTAGTGCTCTTCAGGCTTGTACTTCACCACATTCAACGCCAGGCGATCGGCCGACAGGCGGCCCATGGCCGACAGGATGGCGTAGCTCGCTACAACCACATCGCGCTCGGAGCTGGCGAGGTCGATCTTTGCCGAGATGACGGCGTTCTGGGCGTTCAACACGTCGAGCGTGGTGCGCTGTCCGACATTGCGCTCCTCGATGACGCCGTTGAGCGCCAATTGTGCGGCCGCGATCACCTGCCGGTTGGCGTCGACGCTTTCCCGCGCTGCGATGTATTGCGTCCATGCCGAGGTCACGGCCTGGCGCACCGAGTCACGGCTGACATCCACCTCGATGCGAGCTTGGCTGAGCGATTCCTTCGACTGACGAACGAGTGCGGAGGTGCGGCCGCCCGAATAGATCGGAACGGTCAGCGTCGCGCCGACGGTGGCCGCATTGGAGTCGCCGTCCGAATTCCCCGCGCCAGGTACGGTATTTTGATAGGCATGGGAAAGGCCGGCACTGGCAGTCAACTGCGGCAGCAACGCACCTTCCTGCGTCTTTACATCAAATCCCGCTGCATCGACGGAATGTAGGGCGGCCAGGATGGCCGGATGCTCGTTCGATGCAATACCGATCGCCGCCTCGAGACTCCTCGGCAACAGCTTCGCCAACGGCGACGCGGCCTTGAGCTTGCCCGGTTCGTCACCGACGATCTGATGATAGGTTGCCGCACTGGCCAGAGCCTGCGCACGGGCGGCACTCAACTGCGCCACCGCGGCCGAACGCGACGCGTCGGCCTGCGCCACATCGGTGCGCGTGCCCTCGCCGACCTCGAAGCGCGAGCGTGCCGCGCGTGCTTGCTCGGTCAGGAACTGAAGGTTCTGTTCGGTTAGCACCGCCACCTGGCGGTCGCGAATCACGTCCATATAGGCGCTCGCCGCGTTGAACAGCGTGTTCTCTTCGGTGTTGCGCAGGCCCTCGACCGAGGCCCTCACCTGTGCAGCGGCCGACGCGACTCTGTTCTTGGTCTGGAAGCCGTCGAACAGCGTCTGGTCAATCCGAACGCCGAAGCTGCCGGTGGTCAATGCCAGGCTCGCGTTCCTGCCGTTTAGGTGCCTGGAGGTGTAATCGATATCGGCCGAACCAGTGATCACCGGGCGATAGCCCGACTTGGCGATCGCCACGCCCTCATCGGTGACGCGCACGCCGGCACGGGCCGAATTCAGCGAGGAATTGTTCTGGTAGGCCTTGGAAAGCGCGCCGAGAATGGTTTCCGCCGAGGCGGCTATCGGCGAAAGCGCTGTCGCGGAAATGAGGACGGTAACAAACAGACTCTTGGCTAAGGACGGCACTTTATATCCCTCATTCGTTTTGCACGGGAACTACGCCACGCCAGCCCATCCCTAGGGATCGGCCAGCGCCGCGTCGATGTATCGTTCCCCCGCTGACAGCCTCCCGAACCCCGGTTAACCAATCAGCAACGATTGTTCAATCGCAAGCCAACATGACAGAGTCTTTGCTGCAAGGCAAAATCACTTAGAACTCGAAGGCATGAATGCGTTCAAATCCGGGTAGTGGCTTAATTGCCGCATTAAATGCCCGTCTTCCGGTTACAACCCCCCCTGCATTGAAAAAGAGCCGGGCTACGCCCGCATTGCCCTGCCCTTCCACAGCCACCAGCCGACCGCCTTCGGCTAGCTGGTCAAGCAGCGCCGCAGGCACTTTCTCGACGCTGCCGCCGATGAGAATCACATTGTAGGGCGCCTTGGCGGCATGACCTTGCGGCAGTGGGCCGGTGACCACGGTGACGTTATCGCAGCCCTGCGCCGAAAGCGCCGCTTTGGCTGCTTCCGCCAGTGTGGTATCGCTTTCCAGCGCCACGACGGATTTGGCCAGCCTGGACAGCAGCGCCGCGGAATAACCGGTGCCGCAGCCGACATCGAGCACCGAATCGCCGGCGTCGATCTCGGCCAACTGCAAAAGCTTGGCCAGTGGCGACGGCTCCATGAGGTAGCGCGCACCGCTGCCATCGGCGCCGTCGGAGATGCGGATATCCTCGTCGATATAGGCGAGAGCCTGTTGGTCGGCCCCGACAAAGGCCTCGCGCGGCACGGCAAGCATGGCATCGAGCAATGCTGCGTCGGTCACATCGGTGGTGCGGACCTGGCCGTCGACCATCTTGACGCGAAGTTCGGAGAAATCAGCGCTCATGTCCTAACCAATCCGTCAAAAGCCAATGCGCTGAAATGCGCTTGTCGCGCCGACACTGCGGCGCATTCGACCTGAACTCAAGCCCCCGGCATGCGGGAGGTGAAGCGACTGGAGGCCTCGCCCGGAATCGAACCGGGGTGCAAGGATTTGCAGTCCTCTGCGTAACCACTCCGCCACGAGGCCTCATCGCTCCCGGCGAGCGAACTCAATATGGTGGCAGCGAAAGGTCGTCAAGCGTCCGCGCGGCATTCCGGCGCGCTTTCCTCATCAGCCTCCGCAACGTGGTTCCCGAGCGGTTTCAGCGCTTGGCGCACCGGCATATTGGCCGCTCGTCAAGCGTGCTGCGCGACCGGCGAAACTCGAACCCGCAGCTTTACGCAGCGGGAGCAAACCGGCTTCGCCGCATAATCGCACGCGGCTGGCACCGGCGGCTGCCGTTCTCGAGGGATCTTCGAGGGGGAAATCTGCGAGGGGCTGGAAAGCGAAGCGGCCGCTGAACCGGAACCCCGCACCATCGCTTTCAATTTGGCCGGCGACGGCGTTCCCACCAGACGACGAACCGGCGCCGCAGGCGGCGCACCGCGGCAAATTCGTAGGAAAGCACCAAAAGGCCGAGCGGAATCATCCAGAAGCCGAGAATCGGCAGGAAGCCGAGAAGGCCGAAAAACACCAGCATGATACCGATGGCGATCCTCAGCCCGCGCGAGCGCGGCATGGTGAACTCGCGCCCGAACACCGAGATTTTCCGAGCCGGTGCCTGGTTTTCGTCTGCTGCAGTCATGTCGAAAGTCGATCCGGTTGCCTTCGATAAAGCCATATGCGCTAAAGGCTGCAATCGCCGTTCAGGTTCCGCCGACCAAGGTCCGACGGCGCCCAAGACGGCTCATATGTGGTGTCATCCGGCGATTGCCAGAAACCATTGGGTGAAAATGCGCTAAAAAATGCGAAATGCTTCTTTGCAAAGCCGAAAAGGGTTTGCTATAGGCTGCGCCACTCACATGAGAGCCTCTATTCCCCGGTAGCTCAGTGGTAGAGCAACCGGCTGTTAACCGGTTGGTCGCTGGTTCGAATCCGGCCCGGGGAGCCAACATTTCCAGGTCCATTCCGGACACATAGGTTACGGTTTATATCGGAGACATGGGTAACACTTTTGGCCCGAAGGGGTTT
>NZ_JAMYQZ010000107.1:0-18067 GCF_040321145.1 Mesorhizobium sp. M0514 | reverse complement strand
ACCATGTCGTTGTCGCGCGCCAGCGCGGCCGCTGCCTCGGCTACAGGCGCGATCTCGTGCGGCGTGCGGCGCTCCGTCGTCAGCCGGCCGCCGGAGCGTGCCAGCCGGGCCTCGGTGACGCGCAGCGTCTTGTCGAGCACGCTGGCCTTGATGCCGGGCAGCATCGTCTGAATGACGCCGATGCGCACCGGCTGATAAGCGTTGACGGCGAAGATCTCGCCACCGGCGCAGATTTTCACCACCTTGTCGACCAAAGCTGAGGCGACGGCGAAGGGGATGATCTTGACCGTCGCCACCATTTGCCCCGTCTCGACCGGCGCGTGCTGCGCCAGCGTGGCGATGGTGATGGTCGGGTCGACCGCATTGATGGCGTCGATCATGGCGGCATCGACGGTGAAGAGACCGGCGGCCTTGGCATGGAGGTTGACGCGGCCGGTCGCGGCAGGTTTTGCCTCGATGTTGCGGTGGGCCATGCTGGCAGCAATCTTTTCGGCCGCCGCATCCTCGCTGAGGTCATCGGCGGCAAGCACCGCCACGACGATCTCGGTAATGCCGGCCGCCTTCAGCACCGCCACGTCCTGCGTGCTGAGCCTGTGCGCCTTGCGGAAACGCCGCTCGCCCGCCGTCGTGGCATGCGCCAGCACCGCGCCTTGCGCCTGATCGATCGGGATCGGCCCGAACTTCACGCCGCCGCGCCTTTGGCTTCGAGACCGCGCGAGCGAAAGGCGTGGATCGTCTGCGCCAGGATGGCGACGGCGATCTCGGCCGGGCTCGCCGCGCCAATGTCGATACCGATCGGTGCGTGGATGCGGGCGATCTGGTCGGCGCTGGCGCCGAGCGCCAGCAGGCGCTCGACGCGCCTGGCGTGTGTTTTGCGGCTGCCGAGTGCGCCGACATAGAAACAGTTGGCGTCGAGCGCGGCCTTCAGTGCGAAATCGTCGATCTTCGGATCATGGGTGACGGCGGCCAGCGCCGTATAGCTGTCGAGCGGCTGGCGTTTCAGCACATCCTCCGGCCATTCGGCATGGAGTGCTACATCGGGAAAACGGTCCGGGGTGGCGAAGGCGGTGCGCGGATCGACGATCTCCAGGGGATAGCCGGCGATCCTGGCCATCGGCGCCAGCGCCTGACTGATATGGACGGCGCCGACTACCACCAGGCGCGGCTGCGGCAAATGCGCGTTGAGGAAGAAGGTGCGCCCTTCAGCCTCGACCGAACCCGAATTGCCGGTGCGGAAAGCCTTGGCGATCGCTTGACCGAGATCGCCGGCAACCTGGTCGCCTTCTCGCACGATGCGGTCGCGGCCGTCGCCGAGATCGGTGACCAGGATCGCCGCACGGCGGGCACGGCGTTCGGCATTGAGGGCTTTGAGAGCGTAGGGATCCATGCCTAACCGAGCCGCTCCACATAGACCTTGATGCGGCCGCCGCAGGATAGGCCGACCTGCCAGGCGGTTTCGTCGGCAACGCCGAATTCCAGCATCTTGGCTTTCCCCGAGTCGATGACGTCGATCGCCTCGCTCACCACCGCGCCCTCGACGCAGCCGCCCGAGACCGAGCCGTGGAAATTGCCTTCGGCGTCGATGATCAGATGGCTACCGACCGGCCTCGGCGCCGAACCCCAGGTCTCGACCACAGTGGCGATGGCGACATCCTTGCCGTCCTTCATCCAGCCTTCCGCGATGATCAAGGGGTCGCGGGCCTCATCGAGATAGATGCTGTTGTCCATGATCGCTTGCCTCAAAGTCTGTTTTTCTCTGGGAGCCTGTTTTTCGGAATCCAATATGGCTATGCGGCGCACCTGACACCAGCGTCCAGCCAGCGACGTGGATCGACCGAAGCGGTCGATTTCTTGTCCAGCGAGGCGCAGAGGTCGGCCAGCGCATCGAGATTGTGTACCGAGCGGAACTCGTCGACATGAGGCAGCATCGCTCTGACGCCGCGGGCGCGCGCCTCGAAACCGTCGAAACGCAGCAGGGGATTCAGCCAGATCAGCCGCCGGCAGGATTTGTGCAGGCGCTCCATCTCATCCGACAGTCCGGTGACATCGTCGCGCTCCAATCCGTCGGTGATCAGCAGCACCACCGTGCCCTGCCCCAGCACGCGGCGTGACCACTGCTTGTTGAACTCCGCCAGCGTGCCGCCGATGCGGGTGCCGCCCGACCAGTCCTTCACCGCCGCCGAACAATCGGCGAGGGCGGCATCGGGGTCGCGATGGCGCATCTGCCGCGTGAGATTGGTCAGTCGCGTGCCGAAGACGAAGGTGTGCACGCGCCGCCGTTTTTCGGTCAGCGCATGCAGAAAGTGCAGGAAGATGCGCGTGTACTGGCTCATCGAGCCGGAGATGTCGGCAAGCACGACCAGCGGCGGATGGACCTCGCGGGCGGAACGGAATTTCGGCAGGATCAGTTCGCCGCCGGTTCGGGCGGCCGACCGCATCATGGCGCGTGGATCGATACGGCGGCCATGCAGGTCTGCCTTGAAGCGTCGGGTACGGACCATGTCGAACGGCAGCCGCAGCCGGGCAATCGCCTTCTTGGCGTCTGCCATCTCGTCGGCATTCATCTGGGCAAAGTCCTTGCCGCGCAGCACTTCATTCCCAGAGAAGGTTAGCCGGGCGTCGACTTCGATCTCCGGGATTTCCCTGACCGGCCGATTCTTCTCGTGGCCTTCGAACATGGCCTGGCTGACGCGGTTTTCTGCCGCGCGCGGCTTTTGCTTCTCCCTGGTGTCGGGCGCCACCGGCGAGAACATCGCCAGAAGTTTCTCGATCAGCTCGCGCGATTTCCAGAACAGCCGGAAGGCTTCGTCGAAAACAGGGTGATCCTCGTGCCGCGACACCAGCACGGCATGCAGCGTCCAGTAGAAATCGTCGCGCGAACCGATGCCGGCTGCCAGCACCGCCTCGATCCCATCCTTGACCGAAGCCGGCCCGACCCGCATGCCGGATTTGCGCAAGGTGCGGGCGAAATAGACGATGTTGTCGGCGATGCGCCCGTCTTCCGTCGCCTCTCCGGGGTCGGTCTCTTTGGGGTAAGCACCCGGCGCCTTCAATGCCCTACTCCGCCGCCGCCAGTTCGGCCTTGACCTCGTCGAGGATGCGCCGGCCCTCGCCCGCGCCGATGCGGGCAATGTCGTCCTGGTATTTCAGCAAAACGCCGATGGTGTCGGAGACGGTTTCGGGATCGAGCGCCACCTTGTCGAGTTCGGTCAGCGCGCCGGCCCAGTCGATGGTTTCGGCGACACCCGGCGCCTTGAACAGCTCGACCCGGCGCAGCTTCTGGATGAACGACACCACTTCCGCGGAAAGTCGGCTGTTGGCCTGCGGCACCTTGCGGCGCACGATCTCCAGCTCGCGCTCGGCATTGGGATAGTCGACCCAGTGATAGAGGCAGCGCCGCTTCAGCGCGTCGTGGATTTCGCGGGTGCGGTTGGTGGTGATGATGACGATCGGCGGCTCCTCGGCCTTGATCGTGCCGAGTTCGGGGACCGTCACCTGGAAGTCGGAGAGGATTTCGAGCAGGAACGCCTCGAACGCCTCGTCGGTGCGGTCGAGCTCATCGATCAGGAACACCGGGGCCGCACCCGCCTTGCCGGTCAGCGCATCGAGCACCGGGCGGCGGATCAGGTATTTTTCGGAGAACACGTTGCGTTCCATGTCGGAGCGGTCGACCTTGCCTGCCGCCTCCTCCATGCGGATTTCGATCATCTGCGCAGCGTAGTTCCACTCGTAGACGGCGGAGGAGACGTCGAGCCCTTCATAGCATTGCAGGCGGATCAGCCGGCGGCCGAGCGCCTGCGCCAGCACCTTGGCGATCTCGGTCTTGCCGACGCCGGCCTCGCCTTCAAGGAAGAGCGGCCGCTGCATGCGCAGCGACAGGAACAGCACCGTGGCCAGCGAGCGATCCGCGACATAGTCCGCGCCGGTCAGGAGATCGAGCGTTTCGTCGATCGTCCGCGGCACGGGGCGCGGTTTCAGCTCGGTCATTCTTTCTCCGTTGCCGCCTCTGCTCCGCTCTGCAGCACGTGGTAGTCGCGGGCGTGGTAGATCAGCGGCCGCAAATTATCGCCCATGCGCAGGCCTGTCACCTTGCCAAAAAGCACACGATGGGTGGCGAGATCCTTGGTATCGATCAATTCGCAGTCGAAAACCGCAAGAGCGCCCTTCAGGGTAGGCGCGCCCGTCGATATGACATCCCACTCGCCAAGCGCGAAACGCTCATCGGCCGACAGGCCGGTCAGGCCTGAAAACGCCACCGATAGGGGCTGCTGGTGCGAAGCCAGCGTGTTCAGCGCAAACCGGCCGTTTTGCACGAACAGCTCGTTCTTGGCATTCTCGCGGTTGAGACAGACGAGAACCGTCGGCGGCGTGTCCGACACCGAACAGGCGGCAATCACCGTCGTGCCGCGTTTGCCGGCGGCCCCGTCGGTGGTCACCACATGGACGTGGCCGGCAAAATGCGCCATCGCGTCGCGATAGGCCTGGGGCCCTATGTCGTTCAACTTCAACACCGATGATTTTCCATAAGCAGGAATCCAAGCGTTATATATGGCGGCACACAATAGGCCACAAGCGAAGTGGTTGACGCCAATCCGCAATTCCCGTGTTGCGCCTGGGACGGGCAGCCTTTAGGTCTTGGCGGAAGAGACGCTGGAAGCATGCGACCGGCACGGAGGAATTCGTCGTCAGAATGCGACCCCCAACAGCTGTAATAGCGGCACTGCTCTGGCTGCTGCCGGCAAGCGCCGGCGCGCAGACGCTGCTTGTCGGCGTCGCCGCGCCCCTGTCCGGTCCGTCGGCGATCCTGGGCAAGCAGATCGAGGCGGGCGCTGCCCTGGCAGCAGAAGCCAACGGCGCCGAGATCAGGACGGTCGACGATGCCTGCACCGCCGATGGCGGGGCTGCCGCCGCCAGGGAATTCGCCGCTGCGAAGGTCGATATCGTCGTCGGCTTCCTCTGCACCGAGGCGATCCAGGCGGCGCTGCCGATTCTCAAGGACGCCAACATACCGGTCATCACCGTTGGCGTGCGCACCGAAAGCCTGACCGATCGCCGCGCCAAAACCGGCTGGCCGGTCTACCGGCTGGGGCCACGCGGCGACGACGAGCGCAATGCGGTGGCCGGCATCCTGACCCGGCTGTGGCAGAGCGAATTGTTCGCCATCGTCGATGACGGGACCATCTATGGCCGCGAAATCGCCGAGACGCTGCGCGCAGCGGCCGAACAGGCGGCGCTGAAGCCGGTCTTCACAGACACGTTCCGGCCCCAGCTCGACAACCAGATCGGGCTGATCGGCCGGCTGAAGAAATCAGGCGCGACGCATGTCTTTGCCGGTGGCGACGGCGACGACATCGCCATTATGGGCCGCGACGCCGGCCAGCTCGAGGCCGGCATCGTCTTTGCCGGCGGCGAGAATTTGCGCACGCCACCCGGCGATGCGCCTTACGCCGTCGGCACGCTGATGATCGCGCCGCCGGAATGGGCCGATGTCGCCGATCCCAAGGTGCTGGCGGCGTTTACGGCCAAAAACATCGCGCCGGATGGCTATGCCTTGCCGGCCTATGCGGCGGTGGAGATTGCCAAGGCGGCCTCGGCCGCGCCCGAGACCTCGGGCAAGGGGCTGGCCGACGCGCTAACCGGGCACGATTTCACCACCGCGATCGGCCCGCTGCGGTTCGACGACAAAGGCGATCTGAGCCAAAACCTCTATCGCGCCTTCCGCTTCGACGGGACGCGTTTCGTGCCGGCGGAGACGAATTGATGTTTCGCACCGGGCCGCGCAATCTGATCACCGATGTCGCCGGCCTGCGCGTCGGCAACGCGTCGGACGCCAAGCTGAAATCGGGCGTCACCACCGTGCTGTGCGACGAACCGGCGGTCGGTGGCGTGCAGATCCTCGGCGGCGCGCCGGGTACGCGCGAGACCGACCTGCTCGAACCGCACAATTCCATCGAGGCGGTTCATGCCGTCGTGCTGTCGGGCGGCTCGGCCTTCGGCCTCGACGCCGCCTCCGGCGTTCAGGCAGCGCTGCGCGAAAAAGGCATTGGCGTCGATGTTGGCGGCTTTCGCGTGCCGATCGTGCCGGCGGCGATCCTGTTCGACCTGCGCAATGGCGGCGACAAGGATTGGGGCCGTTATCCTCCCTACCGCGACCTCGGCTACGAAGCCGCCCAGGCGGCAACAGTCGACTTTCCGCTCGGCACAATCGGCGCCGGCACCGGGGCGCTGAGTTCCCGGCTGAAGGGCGGCCTTGGCTCTGCCTCGACTGTGCTCGACAGGGGCGTCACCATCGGCGCGCTCGCCGCCGCCAACCCGACCGGCTCGGTAACGATCGCGCGGACCCGCTATTTCTGGGCGGCGCCATTCGAGATCGGGGATGAGTTCGGCGGGCTTGGCTATCCCTCGCCGATGCCGGACGACGCCAGGCGGATCCTGTTGAAATACCGCGACAAGCGTGTCGGTGGACAAGCCGAGGCCGGTGGCAACACCACCATCGCCGTCATCGCCACCGACGCCGTGCTGACCAAGGCGGCAGCCAAGCGGCTGGCCATTTCAGCGCATGACGGCTTCGTGCGCGCGATCTGGCCCGTGCACACGCCGGCTGACGGCGATCTGGTGTTCGCGCTGGCGACGGGCAAGAGCGGCATAGAACTCAGCGCCGACGATGCCGTCGATTTCTTTGCCGCCGCCGGCGCCACCATGGCGCGCGCAATCAGCCGCGGCATCCATGCCGCGACACCGGCCGAAGGCGATCTGTTTCCGGTGTGGTCGTCGCGCTGACTTTCAGTCAGGTCGGGTCGGACTCCTCTTCCTCGAAGCTGACCGCGACATCCGAATTCGCCGACAGCCACACTTTCTGGCCCTCGACCTCGGCAAGCAGGCTCAAGGGAATGTAGTGGTGATGCCCCTGATGGGCGCCCTCGCCGCTGTCGGCCTTGGTCAACTTGATCCGCTCGCCATCGACCCTGTCGACGGTGCCGATGTGAACGCCGTCGGCGCCGACCACTTCCATATGCTCGCGAATCTTGCTGGCCTCAGTCATGGGGTGTTCTCCTTTTGAAAACGATCGACGATAACAAACAGAGGCGAAATTGGATGCATCGCCTTTTGAATAGCACGATGTTTTGACCGTCTCGTGATAGGGAACGATCGAACCACGGCAGGCGGAGCGGAACCCCGATGCGAAATCTCGTCCTGATTGGCGTTTGCCTGCTGGTCCATCTGGCATCCGCCATGGCCGCCCGAGCGGGCGATGTCGCCGAGCTTGAAATCCTCGGCTTCAGCAAGGATGGCAGCGTCTTCGCCTTCGAGGAATATGGTGTGGCAGACGGTTCGGGCTTTCCCTATGCCAATCGCTACTACATCGACACCGCCGACGACACGTTCCTGAAGGGCACGCCAATCCGGGTCCGGCTGGAGGATGAGACCGCCTCGCTCGAGACGGCCCGTCAGCAAGCCAGGCAAAAAGGCGAAGCAATCATTGCCCAGGCCGAGCTTACCGCCAACCGCGGCATCACCGCCGGCTTCAACCCGGTGACCGAACTGTCGGCCGACCCGTTCCGCATGGTGGTCAACCCACGGCCGATCTTTTCGCCGGTCGACCCGCCGCTGGAATTCCGGCTCGACGAGATCGGCATGAACGACACCGAAAGCTGCCAGAGCCAGGGCGAGATCAACGGTTTTCGCTTGCTGCGGATCGAGGCCAGGGATGGCGGCCAGACCCATCTGCTGCATGAGGATAAATCGATCCCGAAAAGCCGTGGCTGCCCGAACGGCTACAGGATCGGCGCGGTGCAGACATTCTCGATGGACAGCATCAGCGCCTATGCGGTGCTGATCGCGGTGCGCCAATACGGCTTCGAAGGGCCGGATTTTCGCTGGATCGCCGTGACCGGACGCCTGTGACAGCGCTCGATCAATCCAGTTGGCGCAAGCGCGCCGGAAATCGCGTCAGCCGCGCCGTACCATCGACGGGCACGGCGCTTGTCGGCGCCTTGCTGTGGGCGATGGCCATGGGCGCCAGCGCGCTGACCGGCCTTTGGCTCGACAATTGGGAGACCCCGGAAAAGATCCGCTTCGTCGCCCTGCTGTTTGCGACCGGCGCGGCATTGGCCTTTCCCGTCGGGTTGTTCGCGGCGCGGCTGGTCTCGCTCGACCGGCACTGGGAGGTGGCTTTCGCCGCCGCCTTCGTCTGCCTGCTTGCCACGACGCTCGCCTTCACCGGCGGGTTGTTTGCGCTGCAATACCGCTCCTATTATGCCGAATGGCACGCGGAGGCCTTCACCGCCCGGTGGGCGTTCGAACTGGTCTTCACCTCGCTGACGGCGCTCTACCAGTTCGTGGTGCTGGGTATCAGGCTCTATTTTCCGCTCGGATTCATCGCGCTTGCCGCCGCCAGCGCGTCGTTTGCACGCCAGCAGCGTTGAGCATTCGGTCCGCCTCTGATAGGAGGCGCACTTAACCACCGACACATCAGGACTGACGGATGATCCCTCGCTATTCCCGGCCGGAAATGGTCGCCATCTGGTCGCCGGAAACCCGCTTCCGCATCTGGTTCGAAATCGAGGCCCATGCCTGCGATGCGCTGGCTGAGCTCGGCGTCATCCCCAGGGAAGCCGCCAAAACCATCTGGGAAAAAGGCGGCGCCGCCCAATTCGACGTCGGCAAGATCGACGAGATCGAGGCCGTCACCAAGCACGACGTCATCGCATTTCTGACCCATCTCGCTGAATTCGTCGGACCGGATGCGCGTTTCATCCACCAGGGTATGACCTCGTCAGATGTTCTCGACACCTGCCTTGCGGTGCAGCTCAGCCGCGCCAGCGATATCCTGCTGGCCGACCTCGACGGCCTGCTCGCCGCGCTGAAGCGCCGGGCCTTCGAGCACAAGGACACCGTCACCATCGGCCGCAGCCACGGCATTCATGCCGAGCCGACCACGTTCGGCGTCAAGCTGGCGCAGGCCTATGCCGAGTTCTCACGCTGCCGCGAGCGGCTGGTGCACGCGCGAGAGGATATTGCCACCTGCGCCATATCGGGCGCGATCGGCACCTTCGCCAACATCGATCCCTATGTCGAAGAACATGTGGCGAAAAAGCTTGGGCTGAAGCCGGAGCCGGTGTCGACGCAGGTCATCCCTCGCGACC
The DNA here is from genome assembly GCF_040321145.1 of Mesorhizobium sp. M0514. Classification (NCBI taxonomy): domain Bacteria; kingdom Pseudomonadati; phylum Pseudomonadota; class Alphaproteobacteria; order Hyphomicrobiales; family Phyllobacteriaceae; genus Mesorhizobium; species Mesorhizobium sp. M0514. The sequence continues at coordinate 8,921 of NZ_JAMYQZ010000107.1, read as the reverse complement.
GCCATGCCATGTTCTTTGCCACGCTCGGCGTCATCGCCTCGTCGGTCGAGCGGCTGGCGACCGAGATCCGCCATCTGCAGCGCACCGAGGTGCTGGAAGCGGAAGAGTATTTTTCGCCGGGCCAGAAGGGCTCGTCGGCAATGCCGCACAAGCGCAACCCGGTGCTGACCGAAAACCTCACCGGCCTTGCCCGCATGGTGCGCTCCATGGCCTTGCCGGCAATGGAGAATGTCGCGCTCTGGCACGAGCGCGACATTTCGCATTCCTCGGTCGAGCGCATGATCGGCCCGGACGCCACGGTAACACTCGATTTTGCGCTGTCGCGGTTGACCGGCGTCATCGACAAATTGCTGGTCTATCCCGACAACATGCTGAAGAACATGAACAAGTTCCGTGGCCTTGTGCATTCGCAGCGCGTGCTTTTGGCGCTGACGCAAGCCGGCGTCAGCCGCGAGGACGCCTACCGCCTGGTGCAGCGCAACGCCATGAAGGTATGGGAACATGGCGCTGATTTCCTTGAGGAATTGTTGGCCGACAGGGAAGTCACCGTAGCGCTGCCCGAAGCCGAGATCCGCGAGAAATTCGACTTGGGCTATCATACCAAGCATGTCGATACGATCTTCAAGCGGGTTTTCGGATAGGATCTTCCATGCGGCTGGCTGTCCTTTCCGACATCCATGGGAATCTGCGCGCGCTTGAGGCGGTTCATGCGCAGATCAAAGACGCTTCTCCCGACATCATCGTCAATCTGGGCGATTGTCTCTCCGGGCCGCTATGGCCTGAAGAAACCGCGCAATATCTGATTGCACAGAATTGGCCGACCGTGCGCGGCAATCACGACCGTGTGCTGGTCGAGCCGCCTGCTTCCGGGTTGGAAGACGTCGATGCTTTCACCCACCAATGCCTGTCCCAGGCGTCATTGACCTGGCTCTCGGCATTGCCGGTCACCCTGTCGCCTGCCCAGGACATCCTGCTTTGCCATGGCAGCCCCAGTGACGACGACGTGTTCCTGCTCGAGGAAGACGGAGGCAGCCACTTCCACCCGTCCAATGAAAAGCAGATCAGGCACAAGCTGGGGAGCGCCGGCGCCGGGCTGACCTTGTGCGGCCATACACATACGCCGCGCGTTGTGCGCTTGTCGGACAACCGGACAATCCTCAATCCCGGCAGCGTCGGCGTCCAGGCATTCCCCGGCCTGACCGTGACCGGCAGTCCGCATGCCCGCTACGCCCTCGCTACGCGCAAGGACGGACAATGGTCGTTCAGCCATCACGTGGTCAATTATGACTGGACCGAGACGTCCAGCCGCGCGACAGCCACCGGCTTCGACAGCTGGGCGCATGGGCTGCTGACGGGCTACGCCGCCAATTCCTTGTAAGAACCGAGCGGGCGCTCAGCCGGCGCCCGGCACGGTGCGGATCACCGTGCCCCACGGATCTTCCCGCGTGGTTTCAGCGGTTGTCTTGTCCGAGCGCATCTCGACCCAGGCCAGCCCTGAGCGGGACGGATCGCGGCGCCCGGCGCCGGCGCTGTGCCACGAATTGCCACCGACATGATGGTGGTAGCCTCCCGACGACAGGAACACCGCCTGCCCTCCATACTTAGCGACCGTGTCGAAGCCAAATTCGTCGTGCCACCAGGCCTCGGCATCTTCCGGCCGGCCGACGCGCAGATGGACATGGCCGATAATGCTGTTTTGCGGCGCGCCCTGCCAGCCGGCGTCACCGGCCGGCACGCTGCCAACCACGGCGGCCAGATTCAGCCGCTCGGTCGCCATGGCGATCTTGTCGCCGTTCCACTTCCACTCCTGCGGCAGACGGTCCCTATAGATTTCAATGCCGTTGCCTTCGGGGTCGGTCAGGTAGAGAGCCTCGCTGACCAGATGGTCGGAGGCGCCCTCGATGCGGATTTTGTTGGCGGCGGCATGGTTTATCCAACGGCCGAGATCGGCGCGGCTGGGCAGAAGGAAGGCGGTGTGGAAAAGGCCGGCGCTGCGCGGATCGTCGGGCTTGGCCGCTGCGTCAGGCTCGATCACCAGCAGCGGGCGCTCGGCAGCGCCCAGCGTGATGGCGCCATCGGCGCGGCTCAATTCCTGCAGGCCGACAACAGCCCGGTAGTAATCGGCAAGTCCTTCGGCGTCGCGCGCCTTCAGGCCCACGCGTGACACGCTGACGGGGGTCGTCGCGGCAAAAGGCAGTTCGCTCATAAAACTCTCCGTTCAGCGCATTATCCCAGGCCGCGCCACCAGTCTATTCTGTTGTTCATCTCTTCCTGCCTCAAATCGTCGATCCTGATCGTTCACACAAGATGGAAAGAATCGAACAGGTTGTTCACGATTGTGATGCACCGCATGCGTCAGCGCGGGTTGCACGAGACACGGCCGCTCGCTATCTCAGCGCCATGAAAGTCAAAGACGCAGATATTCTGATCGTGCCGGGTTACACCAATTCCGGCCCTGAACACTGGCAGACACGCTGGCAGTCGAAATTGTCGACAGCGCGTCGGGTCGAACAGGCGGAGTGGTCGAAGCCGGTGCGCGAGGACTGGACGGCGAGCGTGGCGAACGCTGTCAACGAGGCCGAGCGGCCGGTGGTGATCGTTGCCCATTCGCTCGGTGTGGCGGCCGCGGTGCAGGCCATTCCGCAGTTCAGGAAGCCGGTCGCCGGCGCGTTCTTTGTCGCACCGCCCGACGTCGCCAACCCGGAGATAAGGCCGCGTCACCTGATGACCTTTGGCCCCTATGCACGCGAACCGCTGCCCTTCCCGTCCATCGTCATCGCCAGCCGCAACGATCCGTTCTGCGCCTTCGAGGTTGCCGAGGACATTGCCGCTGCCTGGGGTTCGCTGTTCATCGATGCCGGCGAAACCGGTCACCTCAATGAGGATGCCGGCTTCGGCCCGTGGCCGGAGGGGTCGATGACCTTCGCGAAGTTCCTGACCGACCTCAAGGCCTGACCGGGCAAGGCACCACGCCTCAGCCCTTGATCGAATCGTTCATGCTTTTGATGAGTGTCTTTGCGCCGAGCGAAATCAGCGTATGGTCCGAGCCCATCGCCAGCAGCCGGTAACCCATCGCAACCACGCGGCCGGCAATCGCTGGCTCAACGACGTAGATCGCCGCATGCTTGCCGGCCTTGCGCGTCCGCTCGGCAATGGAAGCTACGGTTTCCATCATGCTTTCCAGCGTCGAATTGACGGTGGCGCCATTCGACCAGGCGATGGAGAAATCCGACGGACCGAGGAAGATGCCGTCAATGCCCGGCGTATCGAGAATGCCGTCCAGCGCATCGAGCGCGGCGCGCGTTTCGACCATGGCGAAGGCCATGGTGCGTTGATTGGTGTCGCGCAGCCACTCGGCGTGGTCGCCCTTGCCGTGGCGCGGAAAGGCATAGGTCGGGCCCCAGGAGCGCTCGCCCATCGGCGGATATTTCATCGCTGCGGCAAAGAGTTTTGCATCGGCCACCGAATTCACCATCGGTGCAATCACCGCCTCGGCACCGAAATCGAGGGCGCGGCTGGCCATGTCGAAGCGGCCGACCGGAATGCGCACCAGCGCCGGCTTGTTGGCGGCCAGCACCGGCACCAGGCCGCGCAAGACCGAGTCTTCGTGGTGTCCGCCATGCTGCATATCGAGGGTGACGGCGTCAAAACCCTGCTTGGCGATGATTTCGACCGTCAAAGCGTCCGGAACGCCGGACCAGGCGGTGAACAGCGTTTCATCCGCCGCCAGGCGTGACTTCAGGGACATGGGTGCTTTCCTCGTTGGGTAGAGCCTTGTAACAGGCCTACGCACAGTTTCAGCCGGAAAAGGCTGAAAAGGCAAAGAAAAACCGCCCGGCTGGACCGGGCGGTCGATTGGTCCAGCGCTACTCGCTCTAGGTGTTCTTGATCTGCTCGATCGCCTGCGCCATCAGTTCGTCCATGGTGCGGCGGATCTGGTGATCCGACTGGTCGACGCCGGCGGCGTCGAAATCCTTGCGGATCTTGCGGAATACGTCGTGATCGCCGGCTTCCTCGATGTCGGAAACCACAACTTCCTTGGCATAGGCGTCGGCGTCAGTGCCGGACTTGCCCAGCTTTTCGGCTGCCCACAGGCCAAGCGCCTTGTTGCGGCGTGCCGAAGCCTTGAAGCGAAGTTCTTCGTCGAAGGCGAATTTGCGCTCAAAACCCTCTTCGCGGTCTTTCATGCTGCTCATGGCTTCCCTCCGATGAATTCGATTCGCGTTGGCGATGGATATGTGTGCTGCCGCAGCACAAACCAAAAGGGCGCGGGCCGGTCAATATGCTACATCACTTGCTGCGCTGCGGCATTTCATTCCTGAAAGCGGTAGATGGGAAGGATTTGCCGATTGAGCAAACGCTGTGATTGGGATAGACCCGGCATTGAACCCCACCCGTCGCCGCACCAATTTAGGCAGACGGACAGGAACTGGTCGCTTGCCGCCTGCCCGCAAATCCAGAGAAAAATGAGATGAAAAATCGCCGCCGCATTTATGAAGGCAAGGCCAAGATCCTCTATGAGGGACCGGAACCGGGCACACTTATCCAGTTCTTCAAGGATGATGCGACCGCATTCAACAAGAAGAAACATGAGGTCATCGACGGCAAGGGTGTGCTCAACAACCGCATTTCCGAGTACATCTTCAACCATCTGAACCGCATGGGCATTCCGACCCACTTCATCCGCCGGCTCAACATGCGCGAGCAGTTGATCAAGGAAGTCGAGATCATTCCGCTCGAAGTGGTGGTGCGCAATGTCGCCGCCGGCTCGCTGTCCAAGCGCCTCGGCATCGAGGAAGGCACCGTTCTGCCGCGCTCGATCATCGAATTCTATTATAAGGCCGATGCGCTCGACGATCCGATGGTGTCGGAAGAGCACATCACCGCTTTCGGCTGGGCAAGCCCGCAGGAGATCGACGACGTCATGGCGCTGGCCATCCGCGTCAACGACTTCCTCTCCGGCCTGTTCATGGGTGTCGGCATCCAACTCGTGGATTTCAAGATCGAATGCGGCCGCCTGTTCGAGGGCGACATGATGCGCATCGTCGTTGCCGACGAGATCTCGCCGGATTCGTGCCGGCTGTGGGACGTGGCAACGCAGGACAAGCTCGACAAGGACCGTTTCCGCCGCGATATGGGCGGCCTCGTCGAAGCCTATCAGGAAGTTGCCCGCCGCCTTGGCATCATGAACGAGAACGAGCCGCCGCGCCCGACCGGCCCGGTGCTCGTCGCCTCGACCGATGGCCTCAAAGGCAAGCCGCACTAAGTCTTCATTTCTTGACGCAATTCCGGACGGAAAACCGCTTCACACTTTTCCTGGAATTGCTAAGTCTTCGAACAGGAACCTGTCCAGCATGATCAAGGCCCGCATCACCGTCACCCTCAAGAACGGCGTGCTCGACCCGCAGGGAAAAGCCATAGAGCACGCTCTGTCCGGACTGGGGTTCGGCGGCGTCGGCCAGGTGCGGCAGGGCAAGGTCTTCGACCTCGAGCTCTCAGAGACCGACAAGGCCAAGGCTGAAGCCGATCTGAAAGCCATGTGCGACAAGCTGCTGGCGAATACGGTGATCGAGAATTACGCGGTGGAGATCGCTTGATATGAAATCAGCTGTCGTTCTTCTCCCCGGCCTCAACCGCGACCGCGACATGATTGCGGCGCTGACCAAGATTTCCGGGCAGGCGCCGGCGACCGTCTGGCAGACCGACACCGAAATCCCCGATGTCGACCTGATCGCCATTCCCGGCGGCTTCTCGTTCGGCGACTATCTGCGTTGCGGCGCCATTGCCGCGCGCATGCCGGTCATGCGGGCGGTGGCGGAAAAGGCGGCCAAGGGCGTCATGGTCATCGGCGTCTGCAACGGGTTCCAGATTCTGGTGGAAGCCGGCCTTTTGCCCGGCGCGCTGATGCGCAATGCCTCGCTGAAATTCGTCTGCCGAGAGGTGAAGCTCGAAATCGCCAACGCCAACACCATGTTCACCCGCCGCTACCAGCCGGGTCAGATCATCCGCACGCCGGTGGCGCATCACGACGGCAATTATTTCGCCGACGCCGACACGCTTGCCCGTCTCGAAGGCGAAGGACAGGTGGTGTTTCGCTATGCCGAGGGCAGCAATCCCAATGGCTCGATGAACGACATTGCCGGTATCGTCAGCGAGAAGGGCAATGTGCTCGGCCTGATGCCGCATCCAGAAAACCTGATCGAGGCAGCGCATGGCGGAAGCGACGGCCGCGCCCTGTTCGAAGGCGCGCTCGGCGTCGCAGCCTGATATCTCTTCGAATTCCTTTCAAAACGCGGGGGCGGTTGACCATGAGACTGATGATTGTTCGCCTCGGTCCCCTGGCTGCTGCCGGCTTGGCGTTGGCGTCCTGCCAGTCCAGCCCGAAGAGCGCGCCGGTCCCCACGGGCAAGAGCGCTTCGCTGCTGGCCATGGAACAGGTAGCGATATCGGCCCACAAATGCTGGATCGCCAGCAAGGATCCCGCCTTCAAATCCTATCAGATGGCCAATGAGCTGAATTCGTTCAGCGGCACGCCCCGCTTCCTGCTGGTGCCGGCCAAGCATTATGGCGGCAAGCCGCTGCTGGTCGTCCAGGCGCAAGGCAATTCCAGCCGCGTCGACGTGTTCGGTCCGCTGATGGACGATCCGCTCGGCGCGCGCATCGGATCCGACGTTGCACGCTGGCAAACGGGCAATCCGTCGTGTAACGCGGCCGCCTGACGCCAGTGGGCCGCTTCCTGCAGATTGCGGGATTGATCATCGGTCTGGCCGGGCTTGTCCTGCAAGCGTGCATCACCATCCCGGCATCGATGGAAGCCGGCCGCAGTTTTCTCGGCTCCATCGTCTTTCTGTTCAGCTTCTTCACCATCCTGACCAACATCGGTGCGGTGCTGGTCCATGTCTCGCTGCTGTCGCCTTCGGGCTACGCCTGGCTGCCGGCCTTTGCCGGGCCGCGGATGCGGGCCGGCGTCGCCGTGTCCATCGCGCTTGTCTTCATCGTCTATGCGACGGTTCTGGCGCAGCTCTGGCAGCCGCAGGGGCTGTTGCTGCTCTGTGACGTGCTGCTGCACTATGTGACGCCGGTGCTGTTCGTGCTGTGGTGGCTTGTTGCAGGCGCTGACGGCAGGACACGCTGGAGCGACATTTCGTGGTGGATGGCCTATCCGATCGCCTATCTCGCCTATGCGCTGGCGCGCGCACCGATCGCAGGCGAAGTGCCCTACCCGTTCCTCGACGTTGCGAAAAACGGCGCGGCCAACGTCGCCCTGGCGGCGCTGGCCGTCACCGGTGTTTTCCTGGTGCTGTGCATCCTCGCCGTGCTTGCCGATAAGGGCGTCTCACGCCTCAGGGCTCCGGGCACACGCCGCTGACCAGACTACAAGTTAGTCCCAGAATCGCCTGATGCCTTCGCGGTGAGCGTCGTCACGCGACACACCGATGTCCCTGAGCTGCTCGTCGGTCATTTCGAGCAAAGCCAGGCGGCCGCGACGGCGCTCGATCAGCACGTCGATCCATCGCGCCAGCGATCTGACCACATGCACGATCCGGCCGACAAAGCCTCGCCGGCTGGACGGGCGCGGCCCGACCAATTCAATGCCCGCGCAGCGGATTGTCTCGATTGTATCCATTGTCTTTCTGCCAACCTTGCAAATTGTACCCATCTTGGTACGGTTCTGATATGCATTGACACCCGATCTGGTGCAATATACAGAATTGTCACCATGACAAATTGGCTCCCTGACCTCACCATCGGTTCCGGCCCGCTTTACCAGCGCCTTGCCGACAGCATCGAGTCGGACATCGACAAGGGCGCCATCGATGCCGGGGCAAAATTGCCGCCGCAGCGCGATCTCGCCTATGATATCGGCACGACGGTCGGCACGATCGGCCGAGCCTATCAGCTGCTGCGCGAGCGCGGCCTGGTGAGCGGCGAAGTCGGTCGCGGGACCTATGTGCTGGCGCAGCAATCGGAAGCGTCACCCGAATTCGCCGAGCCTGCCGTGCAAGGCACGCGCTATGTCGATGCGCCGCCCGGCAAGCTGCGTTTCGACAGCACTGCCGCGCCCGACATCGGCCAGGGCGCCATTGTCGCTGACATGCTCTCGCGCACGGTGCAGGATCACCCGCACGAGATTTCGAGCTACACCAGGGATTTTCCGGAGCGCTGGTTCGAGGCCGGCGCCCGCTGGCTGTCGCGCAATTCGTTCCGTCCGGCAGCCGACACCATCGTTCCCACGCTTGGCACACATGCCGCGGTGATGGCGGCGATTGCGGCACTGACCACACCGGGCGACTATGTCGCCTTCGAGCACCTCACCTATTCGCAGATCGCCCGCAGCGCCGGGCTGATCGGGCGGCGCATTGCACTTGTCGCATCGGACGTGGAAGGCCTCGATCCCGAGGATTTCGAACGCGTCTGCGCGCAAAAGCACCCGAAGATGATCTTCCTGATGCCGACGGTGCAGAACCCGACCCTGGCGATCCTGTCGGTTTCGCGCCGCGAGGCGATCGCCAGGGTCGCGCGCGCGTACAATGTCATCGTCATCGAGGACGATCTCTATGGCGGCCTGACCGAAGATCCGACGCCGCTCATCGCCGAATATGCACCCGAGCGCACCATTGTCGCCGGCGGTCTGTCGAAATCGGTCGCGGCAGGTGTTCGCGGCGGCTGGCTCTCCTGCCCGCCCGCCTATCGCCATCGCATCCGCGTCGCCCACAAGATGATGACCGGCGGGATGCCGTTCCTGCTGGCGGAGGTGAATGCGCGGCTGGTGCTGTCAGGGCAGGCTGGCGATATCCGCAAACGCAGCATTGCCGAAATTGCCGCCCGCATCGCCATCGTGCGCGAGACACTGGCGGGTTTCGCCTTCAAGTCACACGGCAGCGTGCCCTTCGTCTGGCTGACGCTGCCCGATCCCTGGC
>NZ_JAMYQZ010000106.1:0-18287 GCF_040321145.1 Mesorhizobium sp. M0514 | reverse complement strand
GCGGGCTCCACACCATGATTCCTGCGCCATGGCGGGTGCCGAAGGGCACGAACTCATTTTCGATCGAACGCTCCGCCAGCGAATATTCAAGCTGCAGGGCCGACACCGGCTCGTAGCCGCGCTACTCGGCGATCGTCTGCGCGCGGGCAGCATACCAGGCCGGCACATCGGACAGGCCGACATGGCGAATTTTGCCCGCACGCACGAGATCATCCGTCGTGCGCATGACCTCCTCGGCCGGCGTCAGCCCGTCCCAGACATGGAGGAGGTAGAGGTCGATATAGTCAGTGCCCAACCGCTTCAGCGAGGCGTCCACGGCGCGCAAGATGTTCTTGCGGCCATTGCCGCCGGCGTTCGGATTGCCGGGCTCCGCGTTGAAGGTGAATTTCGTGGCGATCACCGCTTTGTCGCGCAAGCCCCGCTCGGCGATGAATTCGCCGAGCCAGGTTTCGGCTGTGCCGCCGGTGTAGAGGTCGGCGGTGTCGAAGAAATTGCCGCCGGCCTCGACATAGGCGTCGGCCATGGCGCGCGCGGTTTCCCTGTCCGCGCCCCAGCCCCATTCGGTGCCAAAGGTCATGGTGCCCAGTGCCAGCCGGCTGACGCGCAGGCCGCTGTTGCCCAGTGTGTAATAGCTCATGGTCATGGTGTTTTTCCTATCCTGATTTCTTGACGCCGGCTCACTGGCCAGGCGTCATCTTGACCCAGGGATTGCCGCGCTCATGCGTGGCGCGGAAAACGAAGCCGTCGACTTTCCAGCCGGTCCCGGAGCGAACCAGATGGTGCTCGTAGGTGCCCCAGACTTCCCACAGCGGGTCGCCATTGCCTTCCATTCGGTTCCAGGCATAGCCGTTCGAAGAGACGGTCGCCGCGTCCGCCTCAAAGATCACCTGGTGATTGGTGCGCAGATGCAGGCTGGTCTTGCTGCCCCTGAGGTTGCCGGCCCAGGTACCGATCAGATTGTCGGAGGGGATGGTGGCGGCAGGCTGTCCTGACAGGCTGCTGAAGTCGACGGTGACACGGTCGGCGAAATAGGAGCGGGCAAGCTTCCAGTCCTGCGCATCGACGGCACGGTCGATGGCATCGGCGATGCGGATGACGGCGCGTTCGTCGGCGAGCGCGCGCCAACCGGACGGCTCGGCGCCGCCGGCATCGACCGGCGCTAGGGCAAGGCCTGCGGCGAAGGTAGCGTGTTTCAAGGCATCCATCTCTTTTCTCCTTTGTGCATCGGTGATGGCAATATGGGTCAGCCTGTCGGCATCGAGAAGATTGAAGTGTTCGCAAGGACTATGCGATATCATGCATGAATGGACCGGGATCTGCTCAGTCATTTGCCTGTCATCGTCGCCGTTGCCCGACGCGGCGGCTTTGCGCTAGCTGCGGCCGAACTGGGCATGTCCCCATCCGCCGTCAGCCATGCGGTGCGCCTCGTGGAGGAGCGGATCGGCCAGCCGCTGTTTGCGCGCACCACGCGCAGCGTCTCGCTGACGGAAGCCGGCAAGGCGCTGGTGGACACGGCAGCCCCTGCCCTCCAGGATATCGCCGACCGGATGGACCGCATCCGAGCCATCAAGGGCCGGCCCTCCGGCTTGCTCAGGTTGAACGTTCCCAACATCGCCGTTCCACTTGCCGTCACTCCCGTGGCCGCCGCGATGGCTGAACGCTATCCTGATGTGACCATCGAATTGCTCACCGACCAGGGGCTGGTGGACATTGTCGGCGAGGGTTTTGATGCCGGCATCCGGCTGGGCGAGATGATCGCACAGGACATGGTCACGGTCCGGCTGACGCCGCCATTCAACGCCGTGATCGTCGCCTCCCCCGCCTATGTCGGCCGGCATGGCCGTCCGCGCGGTGTGGCGGATCTTTCGGACCACAATTGCATCGGCTACCGGCTTGTGCGCTCCGGCGCACTCTATCGCTGGGACCTGACTGAGGACGGCAAGGATGTCGTGGCCGAGACGAAGGGTACGGTCATCGTCACCGATTCGCTGGCCGCGATCGACCTTGCGCTTGCCGGCGTCGGGCTGACCTATGTGTTCGAGCCGCTGGTGCGCGCGGAATTGGCCGCCGGCCGCCTCGTTCAGATCCTGCCGCAAACGGCGATCGAGGAGCCCGGCCTCTTCCTCTACTTCCCGCGCAGGGCGTCGATGGCGCCAAAGCTCAGGGCCTTCATCGACACCGCACAAGAAATTGGCCGAGCATCCTTGCGGACACCCGGCCGAGTTGCCTGAGCTGAGAAGCCCTTTTCGGGGCTATTTTCAAAACTACTTCTTCACCGCCGCCGCGACTTCCGCCGCGAAATCGGTCTCTTCCTTTTCGATGCCTTCGCCCAGCGCAAAGCGCAGATAGGCGGAGATCTTGGCCGGAGCGCCGATGTCCTTCTCGGCATCCTTCAGCGCCTGCTCGACAGTGATGTCGGGATTGAGCACGAAGGCCTGCTTGAGGAGCACGACTTCCTCGTAGAACTTGCGCAGGCGGCCTTCGACCATCTTTTCGATGATCGCTTCCGGCTTGCCGGACTGGCGCGCCTGGTCGGCGAAGATCGCCTTCTCGCGCTCGACCGCTGCCGGATCGATCTGCTCGGCGGTCAACGCCAGCGGGTTGGTGGCGGCGACATGCATGGCGACCTGGCGGCCAAAGGCGTTGGCGGCATGCTCATTGCCCGTGGTCTCGATCGCGACCAGAACGCCGAGCTTGCCAAGACCATCGGCAACCGCATTGTGGACGTAGGTTGCGACAGCACCGTGCGGGACGGTGAGCTTGGCCGAACGGCGGAAGCTCATGTTCTCGCCAATGGTGCCAACGGCGTCCTTGATGGTGTCAGTGACCGACTTGTCCGAACCCGGATACTTTGCGGCAGAGACAGCCTCCGTCGTGCCATAAGCAAGCGCGACCTTGGCGACATTGCGAACGATCTCCTGGAACTGCTCGTTGCGGGCTACGAAATCGGTCTCGGAGTTAACCTCGACGATGGCGGCCTCGCGGACGCCGGAGTCGACGCCGATCAGGCCTTCGGCGGCAGTACGGCCAGCCTTCTTGTCGGCCTTGGAAATGCCCTTCTTGCGCAGCCAGTCGACGGCCTCTTCGATGTTGCCGTTGGTCTCCGTCAACGCCGCCTTGCAGTCCATCATGCCCGCGCCGGTCAAGTCGCGGAGTTCTTTGACCTGTGCAGCCGAAATGCTCATTGTCGCCTCTTTGTTTTAAATGCACCGACGCACCACCGGTACTCGGTGATGCGTCCGTCTAGCGTGCCAAATATGAGAATGATGAAGGCCGCAACCGGCCTTCGATTGTCAAGCTTCCGGCGCGTCCGCAGCCGGGGCCGGAGCCGGATCAAGCGCCGGTTCGACCGGAGCTTCGACCGAGGCGCCGATGTCGACGCCGAGCGCGCCCTGCTGGCGGGCGATGCCGTCGATGGCAGCCTTGGCGATCAGGTCGCAATAGAGCTGGATGGCGCGCGCCGCGTCGTCATTACCGGGGATCGGGAAGTCGATCTTGTCCGGATCGCAGTTCGAATCGATGATGGCAACGACCGGAATGCCGAGGCGCTTGGCCTCGAGAATGGCGATCGCTTCCTTGTTGGTGTCGATGACGAACATCAGGTCGGGGGTCGAGCCCATGTCCTTGATACCGCCGAGCGCCTTGTCGAGCTTCTCGCGCTCGCGGTCGAGGTTCAGGCGTTCCTTCTTGGTCAGGCCCTGGGCCTCACCGGCCAGCATCTCGTCGAGCTTGCGCAGGCGCTGGATCGAATTCGAGATCGTCTTCCAGTTGGTCAGCATGCCGCCGAGCCAACGCGAATTGACATAATACTGGGCCGAACGCTGCGCCGCGTCAGCGACGATATCCGAAGCCTGGCGCTTGGTACCGACGAACAGCACGCGACCGCCCTTGGCAACGGTGTCGGAAACCTGCTTCAGAGCCTGGTGCAGCAAAGGCACCGTCTGCGACAGGTCGATGATGTGGATGTTGTTGCGGGCGCCGTAGATGTAAGGCGCCATCTTCGGGTTCCAGCGGTGGGTCTGGTGGCCGAAGTGAATGCCAGCTTCCAAAAGCTGGCGCATGCTGAAATCAGGCAGTGCCATTCTTAGTTCCTTTTCCGGTTAGCCTCCACGGACACAGGCATTTTTGGACTTTGTCCTCGAACGCCACCGGAGGTTTCAGCCGGATTTCTCCCGGGCAGACACCAAAGTCCGTGTGTGGAATGAGCGCGCATATAAAGGGGAAGCGCTGCAAACGCAAGCGGTGAGGTGCTTCATCGCTCAGCGCGCGGCAATCAGCGCTCCGGTGCCGATCATGGCGCTGCCGGCGAACCGGTTCATCAGCCGCATGCGTCCGGGCGTCCTGAACCAGCCGGATGCCCTGCCCGCCAGCGCGGCGTAGATGCCCATGGTGAGAATATTGGCGCCGACGACGACTGCCACCACCAGCAGGCCGTCGGCAAACGTCATGGTGTCGAGGTTGAGGATCAGCGGCATGATCGAGGCGTGGAACAGGATCGCCTTCGGGTTGCCGAGCGCCACGGAGGCGCCAAGCAGGAACGACCGCGACAATCCGGTTTGGGGGATTCCTTGCGCGGCCGATTGCGCGGCCGCGGCCCGCCACATCTTGATGCCGAGGAAAATCAGGTAGGCCGCACCGGCGTATTTCAACAGGAGAAACACCCATTCGAAGGTCTGGGCCAGCGCCACCAGCCCGAGCAGTGCCACGGTGACCATCACGGCATCGCCGGCGGCATGCCCATTCCGGCGACGAACGCACGCAGGAAGCCGCGTGCCACGCCGTTGGTGATCACCGTGAACATCGCCGGTCCCGGCGTGGCGGCGGCAAGTGTGATGGCAAGGCAATAAGCCAGGAATGCCATTAGCGTCACGATCGGCCCTTTCCGTTGGGTACCCGTACGCGCCTGAAGATCGCAACGATCTCCTCGCGGCTGCATTCGATGGCGCCGAGCCGCACCGCCCGGTCGCGCTCGAAGCCGGTTATGTCATAGTGCGGCGCCGATGTCCTGGGCGGCCCCTGGTAGGACGAACGCTTGACGCCAAGCTCGGCGGCGAAACGATGCAGTTCGTCCGTATCGTCGGCCATCAGGTGGCACCAGCGATGGCCGGCCCATTTCCAGATCGCCGCATCGACATAGACCGCCATCGGGAACTGCCATCAAGCCTGCCGTGGCCAGCGCCGCATTGTTGCTATTTCGAGACCGGGCAAGGCTTGGTCTGATCGAACAGCGACAGGTTGACCAGCTTTCCGGTCATCGAGAACTCGCCATAGTCCATTGTGAGGTCGCGGGTGATGCCGTTCTCGTGCAGCTTGAAGCTGATGCGGTATTCCGGCACCTCTTCGCCCGATTTGTCGGTCTCGTCGAAATAGGCGATGTCGACCGGCCAGTATTTGTCGCCGGCAAGCTTGGCCAGCGCCGGCGCTTCGGGGTCGGCCTTGTCGCCCTCGGCCTTCTTGCCGACGATGACGGTGGTGGTCATCACCTTGTTGGCATCCTCCGAACCGTCGAACAGGCTGGTTTCGTAGAAATTCTCGCCCTTCTCGGCCTTGCCGATCAGTTCGACCAGATGCTGGGTCGGGAACTGGGTGGCGGCGAGTTCGAGGCTGTTCTTCTCGGGCTTGTCGATATCGACCTTGAGACCCTTGGTCTCTTTTGTGGCGGTGCCTTTGACCTCCTTGTCTAGGTTCTGGTCGACGAAGGATTTGGTCACGAACGAGAAGGTCTTGCCTTCGGCGTCCTCGAACGTGGTCGTCTGCTGGTCGGTCAGCCTGGTGTTGTCGCCGGTGGCGATCTGGGTGACGAAACGGAATTTTACCGTATAGCCCTCGCAGGGCGAGCCGTTGAACTCATAGACCATGCGGCCGGAAATCCCGGTGATGCCCGAGCGGTCCGACGCCTTGTCGAGGGTAAGATCGTAGACGGCGCGATGCGCCTGCAGCGCCGGCACGGCAAAGGCTGGAGCCATCGAGAACAGCACCGGAAAGAGAACGGCGTGGAAGGCAAGGCGCGTTGCGCGCATAAGGGGCTCCGATCGTCGCAGCTGATGGCAGGCCGCAGGTAAAGATGGTCCAGCTTAAAAAAAGTCGTGGCGGAAGCGAGGCAAAAATAGCAATTTCGGCCCGGCCAGCGCGGCGTCTCCAAGCAATAGGGAAATACCATGAGTGAAACAATCGAAAAGCGGCTAAGCGATCTCGGCGTGACAATACCTGCCGCCGCAGCGCCCGCCGCGAACTATGTGCCCTATTGCAGGTCCGGCAATCTTTTGTTCACCGCCGGGCAGTTGCCGCTCAAGGACGGCAAGCTGCAGGCAAGCGGCCTGCTCGGCCGCGACGTCGATACCGCAACCGGCAAGGAAGGCGCAAAGTACTGCGCAATCAATGTCTTGGCCCAGGCAAAAGCAGCACTTGGCGATCTCGAAAAAATCCAGCGTTTGGTCAAGATCACCGTCTTTGTTGCATCAGTGCCGGATTTCGTCGAGCAGCATCTGGTCGCCAATGGCGCCTCCGATTTCCTGGTCGCCGCCCTTGGCGAGCGCGGCAAGCATGCCCGCTCCGCCGTCGGCACCGCCTGTCTGCCGCTTAATGCCGCAGTGGAAATCGAAGCCGTCTTCGAGGTCGCATGAGCAGGACCAAGACAATGACCGACCTTTCCTGGCTGACCGCCCGCCCGGTGGCGCATCGCGGCTTTCACGACATGAACAAGACGCGCTGGGAAAACACGCTGTCGGCCTTCGCGGCTGCCGCCGAGCGCGGCTATGCGATCGAATGCGACGTGCATTTGTCGTCCGACCGCGTCCCCGTCATCATTCATGACGGCGATCTCAGGCGGTTGACCGGCCAGGACGGCTTCGTCTGGCAGCGCACGGCAGCGGAACTGGCGGCGCTCAGGATCGGCGGCACCAAGGACCATGTGCCGACACTGCAAGAAGCGCTCGACCTAGTCGACGGCCGTGTGCCGATGGTTGTCGAACTGAAGGGTGTGCCCGGTTACGACGAGGGCTTGGTGGCAAGCGTCGGCAAGATGCTGGAGCGCTACAAGGGCAAGGCGGCGATCATGTCGTTCGACCACTGGCTGGTCCGCGACTTCCCCAGGGATGCGCCTGGAATTCCGGGCGGGCTCACGGCCTATGGCCAGGACAACCAGTTGATCGAGGCGCATTTTGCCATGCTGGCACATGACCTCGCCTTCACCTCCTATGCCGCGGGCGATCTGCCGAACCCGTTCGTCAGCTTCGTGCGCGAAAGGCTTAAAATGCCTGTCATCACCTGGACGGTGCATGACCAGCAGGCGGTGGATCTCACCTTCAAATACGCCGACCAAATGACGTTCGAAGGGTTCGAACCCGATCTGGTCAATGTCGCCTGATGGAAGTGCCTGAAACGTGACTTGTAGCGGCCCCGACAGAGCTTAAATAAGCCCCATGGATCAGGGTGATGAAGGTGACGGGCAAACGGCGAATGCGGAGTTTTCCATCCGCGTTGCCGCCGGCATCAATGCCTTCACCTGCGACGAGTGGAACGGCTTTACCGGCACAACCCGCAGCGACACAGAAAATGGCTATAACCCTCTCGTTTCATATGCTTTTCTGAGCGCGCTTGAAGATTCCGGCTGCGCCGTGCGGCGTACCGGCTGGCAAGGTCATCATCTCAGACTGGAAAATGCCCAAGGCAGATTGCTGGGCGCCGTGCCCTGCTATCTCAAATCGCACAGCCAGGGCGAATATGTCTTCGACCACGGCTGGTCCGATGCGTTCGAACGCGCCGGCGGCAACTACTATCCGAAACTGCAATGCGCCGTGCCGTTCTCTCCGGTCACCGGCCCTCGCCTGCTGGTCAGCAAAGGCGAGGACAGCGCCATTGTGAAGGCCGGTCTCGCAGCGGGCCTGAAGGCGGTGACGGAAAAGCTCGGCGTGTCGTCCGCGCATGTCACCTTCGCCAGTGAAAGCGACGTTGCAACGCTGGAAGCAGCCGGCTTCCTGCACCGCACCGACCAGCAGTTCCACTTCTTCAACGAAGGCTTTTCGACCTATGACGATTTCCTCGCCACGCTGGCATCGCGCAAGCGCAAGGCGATGAAGAAGGAGCGGCGCGAGGCGCTCGCCAACGATATCTCGATCGACCGGCTCACCGGCAAGGACCTGTCCGAAAAGGCCTGGGACGATTTCTTCGCCTTCTACATGGATACCGGCAGCCGCAAATGGGGCCGGCCCTATCTCAACCGCAAGTTCTTCTCGCTGATCGGGGAGCGCATGTCCCAGGACATCCTGTTGGTCATGGCCAAGCGCAATGGCCGCTATGTCGCCGGCGCCATCAACTTCATCGGCTCCGATGCGCTCTACGGCCGCAATTGGGGCTGCATCGAGGACCACCCGTTCCTGCATTTCGAAGTCTGCTACCATCAGGCCATCGACTTCGCCATCGAGCGCAAGCTGAAGGTGATCGAGGCCGGCGCGCAGGGTGAGCACAAACTGGCGCGCGGCTATCGTCCCGTGACCATGCATTCGGCGCACTACATCGCACATCCCGGCCTGCGCAATGCTGTGGCCGATTATCTCCGGCGTGAGCGGCGCGAGGTCGAGCGGATGGGCGAAATTCTGGAAGAGCATACGCCGTTCCGCAAGGATCTTGAGGAATAGCGATCCGCGCCTGCCCTCGCCTGACCATCTTACCTGACCATCTTGCCGGTCCAGGACAGCTTCGCTACACCGGGAGCATACTCCCGGAGCGCCGCCATGACCGAGGCCTACGACCCCAGCAATATCTTCGCAAAGATCCTGCGCGGCGAAATCCCCTCGCACCGCATCTACGAGGATGATGCCGTGGTCGCCTTCATGGATGTGATGCCGCAAGGCCCCGGTCACACGCTGGTGGTGCCCAAAGCACCGTCGCGCAATCTGCTCGATGCCGATCCCGCGACGCTCGGCCGGCTGTTCACCACGGTCCAAACGGTCGCGCTGGCGGTCAAAAAGGCTTTCGGCGCTGACGGGGTCACCATCCTGCAGTTCAACGAACCGGCGTCCGGCCAGACCGTCTACCACCTACATGTCCATGTCATCCCGCGGTTCGAAGGCATCGCGCTCAAGCCGCATACGGGGCAGATGGAGAAGCCCGAAGTGCTGACGGAGAACGCGGCGAAGATCCGAGCAGCGCTGAACGGTTGAGGTGGCGCGCGCCTCAGGGCGATGCGCTCAGCCACAATCCACCACGTCGGTTAGGAAAATATCAAACCACGCCGTGATAACGTGCTCCGTACCGGGATGCGTTTGGGTTTTCAAAATCGTGGAACATTCGGTTGCGACATCAGAGCCGTTGGTAAAAGCAGCTGCCGGGCGGGCCTTTCTGCGCACCTTGGCGGACGCGTACCGGCGACACCGCCTGCTGCACGCGATGGCCATCGCTGCCCTGCTTTTGGCAGCCGCGGTCGGCCTGCGCACCGGAAACATGCCGGATTTCGGCGTGCTGGAAGACTATTCCCAATACCTTCTTTTCGCTTTCTGGATCGGTGGCTGCGCCTTCGCACTCGGCAGCTTTTTTCACCTTGCACTCATCAAGCGGGATCCTGAGCCGCTCGGCACTTTTCTGCGATCGATCGGCGGCGTCTTCGGCGACGCCGAGCGCAACGCCAACAGCCTGAATGGTCTGGCCGCGTGCATTGCGCTCATATCCGCTTTCGGTGTGTTGAAAGGCGCGGTCGCGATCCTTTCGCCATTCGCATGGGATCACGCATTGGCTCAGGCCGACCGGGTGCTGCATTTCGGCCGAGCGCCCCATGAATGGCTGTGGTTTATCGTCCAGTCGCCGCTCGCCGTAAGATCGTTCAACCTGGCTTACAATTCCTGGTTCGTCGTCCTTATCGCCTCGGTCTTCATCGCTTGCATCACGCGCACGGACACGAAGCTGCGTCACCAGTTCCTGATGAGCTTCATGCTCGTGTGGATACTGGCGGGTTTTTTCCTGGCGATGGGCCTGTCTTCGGCAGGGCCGTGCTTTTACGAGCGACTGGGGCTGGGCAGCGACTATCATTCCCTGATGCAAGCACTCGCCGCCGCCGATCGCATCTATCCGATCTGGGCGCTCAGCACGCAGGACATTGTGTGGAGCGGCTATATCGGGGCGACGCCAGGCAGTCTCGGCATATCCGCCTTCCCGTCCATGCATGTAGCGATGGCGGTGCTTTTCGCGCTTTATGCAACACGCCGCTCACGGTTGGCCGGCCTTTTGATGTGTCCATTCGCCGCAATCATCATGGTCGGCTCGGTCGTCCTTGGCTGGCATTATGCCGTGGATGGCTATGCGAGCGTTCTGATTTCGATCGCCATCTGGAAGGCGTGCGGGTACTTCCTGGGCAAGTTTGCACCCGAGGGCGTCGCCGCCTGACCTAACAACATCTGCCCTGAAAAGCAGGGGCGCTGTGTCGGCAAACCGGCCAGCCAATGAAAAAAGGGCCCGTCATCGGGCCCTTCATAGGCGAACCTTTCAGCTCTTGCGCGGCAGTTGCGGCACCAGGCTGCGCTTGCCGCCATCCTTGCCCTTGGGCTCAGGCTCGTCCTTGCCCTTGGGCTGAGGCTTCTGCGCCACCGCCTTCTTGGCGACGGGCTTCTTGGCCACCGCCTTGCGGGCTTTCGGCGTCTCTTCCGGCTCCTGCTTCGGCTGCACCGGGGCTTCGTCGGCCAGTGATTCGAGCTTCAGGCCGGTTTCGCCGGTTTCCTTCTTCTCGACGGTGACGCGCACCGTGCCGCCCTTCTTGAGCTTGCCGAACAGCACCTCGTCGGCCAACGGCTTCTTGATGTGCTCCTGGATGACCCGGCCGAGCGGCCGCGCACCCATGCGCTCATCATAGCCCTTGTCGGCCAGCCAGGCGATCGCGTCGGACGACAGGTCGAAGGTGACGCCCCGCTCGGAGAGCTGGGCCTCGAGCTGCATGACGAACTTCTGCACCACCTGGTGGATGACCGGGACCGGCAGAGAGCCGAACGGGATGATCGCATCGAGACGGTTGCGGAACTCCGGCGTGAACAACCGGTTGATGGCCTCGACATCGTCGCCTTCGCGCTTGGTCGATCCGAAACCGATCGCCGCGCGCTGCGCATCCGATGCGCCCGCATTGGTGGTCATGATCAGGATGACGTTGCGGAAGTCGATCTGCTTGCCGTTGTGGTCGGTCAGCTTGCCGTGGTCCATGACCTGCAACAGGATGTTGAACAGGTCCGGATGCGCCTTCTCGACTTCATCCAGCAAGAGCACGCAGTGCGGATGCTGGTCGACCCCGTCGGTAAGCAGACCGCCCTGGTCGAAGCCGACATAGCCGGGAGGCGCGCCGATCAACCGCGAGACGGTGTGGCGTTCCATATATTCCGACATGTCGAAGCGGATCAGCTCGACGCCGAGCGAGGCAGCCAACTGCTTGGCGACTTCGGTCTTGCCGACGCCGGTCGGGCCTGAGAACAGGTAGGAGCCGATCGGCTTTTCCGGTTCGCGCAGGCCGGCACGCGCCAGCTTGATCGCCGAGGTCAGCGCGGTGATGGCGGTGTCCTGGCCATAGACGACGCGCTTCAGCTCGATGTCGAGGCCTTGCAGCACCTTCTCGTCGTCTGCCGAAACCGTCTTCGGCGGGATGCGGGCCATCGTGGCGATCGTGGCTTCGATCTCCTTGATGCCGATCGTCTTCTTGCGCTTGGCTTCCGGCACCAGCATCTGCGAGGCGCCGGTCTCGTCGATCACGTCGATCGCCTTGTCCGGCAGCTTGCGGTCGTTGATGTAGCGGGCCGACAGTTCCACCGAAGCCTTGATCGCCTCGTTGGTGAACTTCACCTTGTGGAATTCCTCATAATAGGGCTTGAGGCCCTTCATGATCTCGATGGCGTCCTCGATGGTCGGCTCGTTGACGTCGATCTTCTGGAAGCGCCGCACCAGAGCGCGGTCCTTCTCGAAGAACTGGCGGAACTCCTTGTAAGTGGTCGAGCCGATGCAGCGGATGGCTCCCGAAGACAGCGCCGGCTTCAACAGGTTCGACGCATCCATCGCGCCGCCTGACGTGGCGCCGGCCCCGATCACGGTGTGGATCTCGTCGATGAACAGCACGGCGCCCGGATAATCCTCGAGCTCCTTGACGACCTGCTTCAGCCGCTCTTCGAAATCGCCGCGATAGCGCGTGCCGGCCAACAGCGTGCCCATGTCGAGCGCGAAGATGGTGGCGTCCTGCAGCACTTCGGGCACATCGCCCTCGACGATGCGCTTGGCCAGGCCTTCGGCAATCGCCGTCTTGCCGACGCCGGGATCGCCGACATAGAGCGGGTTGTTCTTGGAGCGGCGGCACAGCACCTGGATGGTGCGGTTGATTTCGCTCTCGCGGCCGATCAGCGGATCGATCTTGCCGGCCTTGGCCTTGTTGTTGAGGTTGACGCAATAAGCCGTCAGCGCATCCTGCTGCTGCTTCTTCTTGCCGCCTTCCTCCTGCGGCTCGGCGCCGTTCTGGCCGCCCTGCTCGTCATCGGCGCCGCGCGGCGAGCGCGTCTCCGATGCGCCGGGGCGCTTGGCGATGCCGTGCGAGATGTAGTTGACCGCGTCGTAGCGGGTCATCTGCTGTTCCTGCAGGAAATAAGCGGCATGGCTCTCGCGCTCGGCAAAGATGGCGACGAGCACGTTGGCGCCGGACACTTCCTCGCGGCCGGATGACTGCACATGGATCACGGCGCGCTGGATGACGCGCTGGAAGCCGGCGGTCGGCTTGGAATCCTCATCGTAACCGGTGACCAGATTGTCGAGTTCGGTGTCGATATAGGTCAGAACGGTGTGCTTCAGCTCGTCGAGATCGACGTTGCAGGCGCGCATAACGGCGGCCGCCTCAGTGTCGTCGATGAGGGCGAGCAGCAGATGTTCTAGGGTTGCATATTCATGGTGCCGCTCATTGGCGAGCGTCAGCGCCTGGTGAAGCGCCTTTTCCAGGCCTTGGGAGAAAGCCGGCATGTTACCTCACTTCTTCTCCATCACGCATTGCAGCGGATGCTGATTCTGTCGGGCGAAATCCATGACCTGAGACACTTTGGTCTCGGCCACCTCGAATGTATAGACCCCGCACTCTCCCACCCCATGATTGTGAACATGAAGCATGATGCGTGTGGCGGCTTCGCGGTCCTTTTGAAAAAAACGCTCCAGGACGTGAACCACGAACTCCATGGGCGTGTAGTCGTCGTTGAGGATGAGGACCCTGTAAAGGCTGGGCTTCTTGGTCTTGGTCTTCGTGCGCGTAATGACGGCTGTGCCGCGACCGGCCTCATTGCCGTCGCCGTCACTTTGCATCCGCACCACGCTTGTCGTGGCAGTCAAACCTGAAGTCACGTAGTCCTGCCTCTTTCGAATCCCCATGCGAGTTCGATATGTAGGTGTTCGATGGACGATTTTAAGCCCTTCTTGTTAGCTGACAATATGGCTAGGTGGGGAAACCGAGGCGATTTTCAAAATCGTGAACCGCCAAAGCCCCGGAATTGAACCGGCATGAAAAAACCCGGCCGCGCATCCGCGACCGGGTCTGTTTTGCAAGCCCGAAAGGCCGTGCCTGGTATTCTCGAGCGAACTTACTTCGCCTTGGCGACAATCGATTCGAAGGGCTTGTAAGCCTCCTTGGCGAGATCGGCATAGAGATCGCCGAACTTGGTCGCCTCGGCAACGAAGCTCTCATAGCTCTGCTTGGCGAAGTCGGACTGGATCTCGACCGCCTTTTCCAGCGACTTGGCGGAGAACAGCTTTTCGACCGCGGCGCTACCGGCTTCGAAGCTCTTCTTGGTGTATTCGCCAGCTTCGGTGGCGATCGCCTGCGCGCCCTTGGAGAGCGAGGTGAAGCTCTTCAATCCGGTATCGGCAAACTCCTTGCCGTATTTCGAGAAGTCCTCGTAGGTCTGGGTCATTTGACGTTTCCCTTGGCGTTTTGAAGCGCCCTTGCCTGAGCGCAATTGTGCAATGCACGAGAATATATTGTGCGCTGCACAAAAGTCAAGATTACAGCGGCATCAGGCCGCGCTGCGCCGGCAACAGCTAAAATTCGAATAAAGAAAGGCTCAAGCCCGAGGAAAATGGTGAACGCGCCGGTTACCATAAACGGATTGGTAACGCTGGCCGCGATAGTTTGACGACAAGTGAGGTCGGATCCCTTTGCCGCCTCCATGGCAATGAGTTTCAAAGGAACTATCAGTGCGTCAGGCGTTGTCGGTCTTCGGTTCAAAATCCGCATCTTCCCTCAAAACGATCATGATCCTCGCTTTGGCGATGTCATTTGTCGTTGCGGATGCCGCGTCCTCGATGGCCGCCAGGTCTTCGGCGATCGTCGTCGACGCCAAGACCGGCAAGGTGCTTTATTCGTCCGATGCCAACGGCCGGCGCTACCCGGCGTCGCTGACCAAGATGATGACGCTCTATCTGACCTTCGAGGCCATGGCGAAGGGCCGGATCAGCAGGAACACGCCCGTGCCGTTCTCGGCCAAAGCGGCGGCCGAACCGCCGACCAAGCTCGGCGTCAAGGCGGGCGGAGCGGTTTCGGTCGAAACCGCCATCCTGTCGATGGTGACCAAGTCGGCCAATGATTCGGCGACCGCGCTCGGCGAACTGCTCGGCGGCAGCGAAAGCAATTTCGCCCGCATGATGACCGCCAAGGCGCGCGCGCTCGGCATGGACGGCACCGTGTTTCGCAATGCCAACGGCCTGCCCGATCCCGGCCAGTTCACAACCGCCCACGACATGGCGATGCTCGGCATAGCGCTCAGGGAACATTATCCGCAGTATTACGGCTATTTCTCGCAGCGCTCCTTCCTTTACGGCCGCCAGCGCATCAATGGCCACAACCGTCTGCTCGGCCGCATCAAGGGCGTCGACGGCATCAAGACCGGCTATACCCGCGCCTCCGGCTTCAACCTCGTCTCGTCGGTTTCGGATGGCAACCGCCGCCTCGTCGCCGTCGTCATGGGCGGCACTTCGGGGCGCAGCCGCGACAACCAGATGGCCGGCCTGATCAACGCCTACATGCCGCGCGCATCGACCCGCGGCGGCGGCGCCCTGGTCGCCAAGGCCGGCGGCGACAATCCGGTCAAGGCGCTGGCCAAGGTCTTCCTGCCCAAGCATGACGCGCCGACGCCGGATGGCAAGCCGATCGTTGAAGACGATGCCGTAGCGTCCAATGACGATCCGACATCCGCTGACGAGCAGTCTGCTGAAGGCCAGTCTGCCGACGAACAGACGGTGGCCGCGGTCGAAGAGCCCGCCCCCGTCGTCAAGACCAGGAAGGTCAAGACCGTCATCGTGACGGCGCCGAAGGTCGAAACTGCGCAGATTGTGGCTGCCTATGCCGAACCCACGCCTGTATCCCCACAGGCGGTCGACCCGGTCAACACGGCCTCGGTGCCGGCTGGTTGGGCGGTGCAGGTGGCGTCGTCGCCCAAGCAGTCCGAAGCCCAGGCTTTCCTCGACAAGACCGCCAAGCAGGCGCCCAAAGTTCTTGGGGCTGCTTCCGGTTTCACCGTCGCCTTCGAAAAGGATGGCGAGACCTATTACCGCGCCCGGTTCGGCGGCTTCCGCTCGAAGGACGCGGCCTGGAATGCCTGCAATGCCCTGAAGAAAAAGAAAATCGCCTGCTACGCCGTCCAACAGTAGGGCGGCGTCGGAACCATCTCCCGGAAATTTACTGCGTCGAAGGAGACTAGTTGTGATTGGAGAGCAAGACGTCCTTGGCTTCGTTGATCCGCGCCGCCAGGAAAGACGTGCCGCCGATGTCGGGGTGCAGGCGCTGCATCAGGCGGCGGTGCGCCTTGCGGACATCCGCCGCGGCGGCCCCCGCTTCAAGACCAAGGATCTTGTAGGCCTCCTCCTTAGTCATGGCGCCCGCACCTGGCGCAACACCCAGCCCTTCGCCACCGTTCGCCTCAGCGTCTTTGCGCCAGACGGGAAAACGGCCGTCAAGATACGTCTCTAGGAGCTGGCGGCTCTCCGGGTCGCCGGGGAGTTCGCGGTAAAGCTGCTGCAGCTCGGCCAGGCCCATCGCGCCCAGCATCTTGCCTTCATGGCGGCCGGCCAGAACCAGGCCTTCAAGCCCGCCCGTATCGTGATCAAGCTCCATTTCCAGTGCGGCGGTCCGCACCGTCGAGCGCTTGCCGGGCGCCGGCCCGACCGACGGCCGCTTCATTCGCATCGAACCGTACCAGGCAAGGGCCGCGGCCAGGATGAGGCCGGCAATGCCTTCGCGCCCGACCACCAGAACGGCAAGCCCGACCAGCGCCAGAAGCACCGGCCCGAGCGTGCGCATGCCGCTTGCCAGTCTTTGCGCATCGGCGCGGACAAAGATCGTCGCCGCGCCGAGCAGCACCAGAAAAAGTGCAACAAGTGCAATGATAGCGCCCATCAATTCCCGCCGCCCCTGAGATGCTCGATCAGCAGCCGGTCTCCCGGCCTGTCCCTTGCCTCGAGCGCCTTCAATCCGCCGGTCGCATAGACGGCAACCGCCGCAAGCAGCCCGGCCAAGGTCGCGGCAGCCCGCCGATCAAATCGGAACCAAGCCCCTTTGGACAGCCGCGCAATCTCCTTGAACGCCTTTTCTGCGCCGGGATCATGGCCTTCCTGGAAGACGAAGACGGGAACGCCGTGCAGACCGAGGCTGCCGGCCTTCTGCGCCAGCTCGTCGATATCCTCTTCCATGGCGTCGCCGATATAGACCAGAGCGTTGACCTTGGCCGCCGCCGTTTCCTTTAGCGCATGCGCCAGCACCTTGCCGATCTGGGTGTGGCCGGCACGGCAGTCGATCCGCGTCATCAGCTGCTTCAGGGCATCAGTATCGGCGACAAAAGCCGACGAGCGGCACTCGCCCAACCCGCGAAAATAGGCCAGTTGGACGCTGAGAGTTCCGGCCTTGCCGACGGCGTCGAACATTTCGCCCTGCAGCTTGGTGGCGAGATCCCAGGTCGGCTGGCGGCTCATCGTGGCGTCGAGCGCAAGGATCAGCCGCCCGGGGCCGGTCGCGGACGCGGCAAGCGTCCGGGCCTGACGGATGAAGGCGTCGATCTCGCCGGCATTGGATTGAGGCTTGACCGGCGCAGGACTGGCCCTTGCGGGCACGCGCTGCTTCTTGTCGCTCATAAGAAGCAAGATGTGGCGTTGTCGGGCCCCTTGCAAGTCCAGCCTTGGACAAGATGAAGGGCCAGCGCTCGACGCTCTGGGAGAAGCGGCCGCGCCCTTGGCTCTACAGCAAGCCCAGATCGGCGAGCTCGCGCTTCAGTTTCGGCGGCATCTCGACCATTCCGGCCTTGCCCTTGCCGATATCGGCGGGCGCATCCGAAGGTCTGAGATAACGCCAGCCCTGGAAGGCGCGGCGCGGCTGCCAGTCGGTGCGCACCACGTCGAGGTCGAGCATCAGGCGGCAACGGCCGATGCCTTCATCGTCCGTGAAGGGCCTGATATCAGTGATCAGCTGGCGGCATTGCACGCTGCCCTTGATCACCCAATAAAGCGAACCGCCATCGGTGACCTCGGCGCCGCGCGTCGGCACCATGCGGGTGGTGTGCCAGTGCTCGGCGGGTTCGCCGGCGCGGCGGCGCTCATCGAGGCGGAAGGCGATCCATTCTTCGAGGTCCTCGACGCTGTCGCAACCGACGCACAGTTTTAGGAGATTGAGTGCCATCGCTTAAGGTTTAGTCCGGCGCGCGATTGCGTCAACGGCCCTGCCCGACTTCTCCACAGTGCCAGTGGCGTTGCGCGGTCAGCATTCCACGACATTGACGGCGAGCCCACCAAGGCTGGTTTCCTTGTACTTCTCGTTCATGTCGAGGCCCGTCTGGCGCATTGTTTCGATCGCGGCGTCGAGCGGCACGAAATGGACGCCGTCGCCTTTGATCGCCAGAGAGGCGGCGGTGACCGCCTTGACGGCGCCGAGCGCATTGCGCTCGATGCAAGGCACCTGGACCAGACCGCCGACCGGATCGCAAGTCATGCCGAGATGATGTTCGAGCGCGATTTCGGCGGCGTTCTCGACCTGCTCGGGCGTGCCGCCCATGACGGCGCAGAGACCCGCGGCAGCCATCGCCGAGGCCGAGCCGACCTCGCCCTGGCAGCCGACTTCGGCGCCGGAGATCGAGGCATTGGTCTTGATGATGCCGCCGACGGCGGCCGCCGTGAGCAGGAAGTCGCGGATGCTCGGCTGGTCGGCCTCGGGGTGGAAATGCAGCCAGTAACGCAGCACCGCCGGCAATGTGCCGGCCGCGCCATTGGTCGGCGCGGTGACGACGCGTCCACCGGCGGCGTTCTCTTCGTTC
>NZ_JAMYQZ010000105.1:0-18319 GCF_040321145.1 Mesorhizobium sp. M0514 | reverse complement strand
GCTCCAGACCGGAGCGGCGGGCTCGCGCGTTATTCGATGATCTGCACGACCTTGCGCGTGTCGGGATCGACGAGAACCGCATGATCTCCGACAACCGTATACTTGTAGCGGACATCCGGAACGTCGATTGCGTGGAGCTCGACAGTGTCGGGAAGTGCCGTGCCGACGTTGA
Source organism: Mesorhizobium sp. M0514 (assembly GCF_040321145.1). Taxonomy (NCBI): domain Bacteria; kingdom Pseudomonadati; phylum Pseudomonadota; class Alphaproteobacteria; order Hyphomicrobiales; family Phyllobacteriaceae; genus Mesorhizobium; species Mesorhizobium sp. M0514. Next base: position 18,147 of record NZ_JAMYQZ010000105.1, on the reverse strand, counting down.
GTTCGACGCCGAGCAAACTGACTGAGGCCAGCTTCTGCTTATGGATATATTCGCGAACGACCGTCTGTTGTTCGGGCTTGAGAACAATAACATCCTCGGCAAACGAGGTGCCGATGCCCGCCATAAGGACGAGGGCGCCGGCGGCGCTGACGAAATACCTGGTCATGGGAATTTCCTTTTCATAGGTCAGTTTGAAGGCGTGGATACGAGCAGATCAGCCGCCACTCGCAGGGGCTGGGGCAGGTGCCGCAGGCTTTGCAGGTGCAGCCGGAGCTTCCACCTTTGGCGCTTCAACCTTGACGTTGATATCCTTGCCGCCGTCGCCGCGGATATTGATCACGCCGGTAAAAATAAGCAACACTACGACCGCAATAAGTGCAAGAACAACAGCAATCGCAGTGCCGCCGCCACCCCCAGAATTAACAACAGTTGGGCCGTCGGCCATGTGTTCCTCTCCTGTTTTATTTAGTTGCATTTGGGAAACGCCTGCCCCGCTTGAACGTTCCGCCTCGGGACTTGGGTCTTAGCTGATATCCGACTTTGGTCTGGTTCGCCGCGGACTGAAGTCACAGGAACAATCTGGCTGATCTCAAGTTCGGTCCCTCGGCGAACAGGCGTGGTGCCGTCGCCGGATTACGCGAGGAGAAAACCATGAAAATCCACTTTGCAAGTGCCGCTGCAGGCTTGTTGCTTTTGGCTGGCGTCGGCAGCGCCGCAGCTCAGGATGTCGTCATCACACCGGAGCAGGATACGGTCGTCCGCGAATACGTGAAAAAGCAGCCGCTGGCTTCGGTGAAGATCCCGGGCGTGGAGCTGAACGTCGGCAGTGCCTTGCCTGATACGGTCGAGCTGCACGAAGTTCCCAACGTCAAATACCGCTATGTCGTGGTCGACAACCGCACCGTCCTGGTCGACCCCGGCACCCGGAAAATTGTGAAGGTCTACGACTGATCGAATAGCTGCCGCCCGCCGCCGGCCATGGCGGCGGGCAGCGGATTTCACATTGCGCTCCAGGATGATCGAAGATGATCGATGACGTCGAGACATCGCCAGCCCTTGATACCCGCCTGGGTTCTCTCAGGGCGAGAATGCGCGATGCGCGCATAACAGAGGCCGACATGAAGACCTTTCAGAAAGTCGCATCCATCATGGTTGGCGGCAGTGGCCGCATCAGCGGCGATGACCTGATTGCAGCGTCGTTCGTCCTCGAGGACCAGCCGGAAGGCTTGTGAGGCGGAGTACTCACGTGTGCAGGCTCCCGCAACGCTGATCCCAAGTGTTCTGGTGCTGAACACATTCCTGCTACGGGCCGGCGTCGAAGGCGTGCCCGCTGGCGAGGTCGCGTCGCGCTCAAGCATCGTCCAGAACACCATGTCGCCGCATGTGACGATACTCGGCCATGCTAGCCGATGCGGGCGCCATAGAAAATCACCGCGGCCGGCAGAACCGGGCAGGCCGGTCCAGAGCGTCGCCACGCCTGTGGTCAGAAATGTCACCGAGGCCAGTTTGGTGCAGATCGGATGATGGTAGCGAGCGATCGCCATATCGACCGTACGGGCGCCGGCCTGGGAAGGACCCACCAGCGCGCCAAGGCCGACCGCCGCGCCCAGCGTGGTCGGCGCGCTGTTTGCCCTGCAACGCGGGGCTATGCTGCATGCTCGCACAAGTTAGCTCCAACTTGAGGCACGGCGTGAAGTCTCGGTGCTTGCCCCCATGATGGCGAGGTACGAAGTCAAAAGCGGTCAATGTGCTTAGCGATCTACAGTCGACTTCAGCCGCCGTTTCGAATGATGGCGCCCCGCAATCACGAGATTTGTCGATAATAATCGATATTAGGCTGTATCCGCGACTATCCCTCATAGTGGGCGATTAGATAAAATTGATATGATATCCCAGATCGGAGGAGATCGATCCATTCGGGCCGGCATCAGCATGATTGAACCGCAGCTACCGCAAGTTGACAGCGATCATCGGGCGGATCTGGTTTGGTACGAAGTCTTAATACGTCTCACCTAAGGTCCAACTTTGACTTCGGGAGCGCGACGTTCGACAGACATATCTCCGCAGGTTACATTCGCCAGTCAGACAGCGCTCCGCACTCGAATGGATGTCTCTGAATGCCGGGCCTCACGCCTTCACGACCGCACCCGAGAACCTTGGGATGGATGGGCACGACAGCGCTCGCCATGGGTGGCAGCAATCAAAGCCTGTTTCTGATTGCCGCCCTTTTTGTCGGTCAGGGGAATATTCCCGGTCAAGGAAGCGCTGCGGTTCCTTTGCTCGTTGTTGGTCTGCTTCTAGGCTGGGCCGCCGCGCCTGCGTGGACCGAATTGGTTCTCATGTGGCCAAACCGCGTCGGCGGTATCTCTGCAGCGTGCGCCGAAGCCTTCCGACCTTACAGTCCCGTTCTCTCGGCTCTGACGGGCACCTGCTATTGGTGGGGTTGGGTGCCGACCTGCGGACTGACAGCGGTTCTTTCAGCGTCTGCAATCCAGCAATGGTACCTGCCGGGCCTCCCCGTGGAGGCGGTCGCCTGCGGGCTCATCGCATTCTTTACGGCGGTCAACCTGTGTGGAATCAAGTGGGTGGTCCAACTGGCGATCCCGATCGCCACTGCCTCCGCGACGCTTGCGTTTCTCTCATCCCTCGTCCCGGTCATCAGTGGCTCGGTCGACTGGCGGCAGGCGACGGATTTTGCCTTGACCAGCCCGTTTACCGGCCTGTTCGGCGATATCACGTCGGTGATGGCGGGACTGTACCTGATCGGGTTTGCCGCACCGGCATTTGAGGCTGCAGCCTGCCATGTTGGCGAAACCATCGATCCCAACCGCAACATTCCTCTGGCGATGTGGGCCAGCGCCGCAATGGCCGGCGTCTATTTCCTGGTCCTGCCGGTTGTCTGGCTGGGTGTGCTCGGGCCGGAGCCGCTCGGCACCGACCTCGCCATAGCTCTCGGGCCCACCTTTGCGCCCTTGTTGGGGAGTTTCGGCAAGGCGGCCGCCATCTGGCTCATCATGCTGAACATGTTCCATGGAACGTTGCAGCCATTGGCAGGCGCCGCGCGGACCCTTGCGCAGCTGAGCGAAGACGGCCTGCTGCCGAGCTTCCTGGCCAGGCGCACCTCAACAGATTGTCCCTGGGCGGCAACGCTGCTCACAGCTGCCGCGGCAATCGGCTTCATGCTGTGCGGGTATCCGCTCTGGATGATCGCCGCGGCCAATTTTACGTACCTGATCAGCATCTGCATGCCAAACATCGCAGTCTGGCTCTTGCGCCGTGATAGTCCCGAAGCCGAGCGACCCTTCCGGGCTCCCAGGGGAACGATCATCCTTGGCGTAGGCGCGGCTGCAATATGGCTGTTGACCGCCATACTGGGATTTCAGCAATTTGGCCTTCCTACCGTCCTGTTCGGTCTGGCTTTGGCATATTCGGGTGCTGCGCTCTACGCCTGGCGCACGATGGAGGATCGATACGCACTCGGTCTACCCTTGCTGCCACATACGCTTCACCTGAAGCTTACCGGAGCCATGCTTTTTGTGCTCGTGCTTGACGGTGCCGGCTATTTCCTGGCGATCGGCAGCGTTCCCCAAGGCGACACTTCATTGGTCGCCGCGCTGGAGGACATTTTTGTCGTTGTCGCGCTGCTGACCATCAGCGTTGGCCTGATCTTGCCGGGAATGATCACCCATTCGGCAACCGAGGTGAGCAACGCGGCAAAGCGTCTGACATCCGGAACGCTGAAGGATTTCTCTCTTGCCATGGTCGCCCTGGGGCGGGGAGACCTCGCTGCGGCGCACGCCTCCGTGAACATCATGCCGGTTACCGTAAACTCTCGTGACGAACTTGGAGAGATGGCCGAAAGCTTCAACCTGCTCCAGGACAAGGTGAGGGAAGCCGCCCACGGCCTGGACGACGCGCGCGAGAACATGAACGTAGCGCGCAGCGAACTGATGGCACGGCACGAGGAAATCGCGCATCTCGCGCACCACGATCCGCTTACCGGCCTGGCGAACCGAGCCGCGCTTGCAGCACACCTGGCCACGACGCTCGAGCGTGCAAAAGCAACGCACGCCAGCTTTGCCGTCTTCAGCATCGACCTTGACCATTTTAAAGAGGCGAACGACGTTTTCGGGCACGCCGCCGGCGACGATCTGCTTTGCACCATCTCCCGGCGTCTCCAAACTGCGGCGCCTGAGGCCTTTATCGCGCGCATGGGCGGCGACGAATTCACGGTTGTCCTGGCCATGGATGACCGGTCCGCGAGTGCCAAGGACGTTGCGGACCGTCTGTTCGAATCGGCGGCAGGCAAATTCGAGATCCGGGGCCAGCACATTTCGATCGGGGTGAGCATCGGGGCGGCGATCTATCCGAAAGACGGAGAGAATGCAGCGGCGCTGATGGCAAATGCCGACGCAGCGCTCTACCGGGCCAAGGCGGACGGCCGTCGAATGGTGCAATTCTTCGATCCTGAGATGGATAAGCGGCTAAGAGAGCGCTACGCCTTGCAGCGAGATTTGCGCTCTGCGGTCGGCCATGGCGAACTTGTGCTTCATTACCAGCCGCAAGCCAGGATAGACGGCGAAATCTTCGGTTTCGAGGCACTCGCCCGATGGCACCATCCAAAACATGGGCTCATCTCCCCAAACGCGTTTGTCTCGCTTGCCGAACAGGATGGCACGATCGTTGAGATAGGTGAATGGACGCTCAGGCAGGCGTGCAGAGACGCGGCCTCCTGGCCCTCACCGCTGCAGATCGCCGTCAACCTCTCTCCCGTGCAGTTCCGTTTCGGGGACCTGGTAGGCCTCGTTCATTCTATCCTCTACGAGACCGGCCTTGCTCCGGGGCGGCTGGAACTGGAAATCACGGAAGGGGTTCTCATCCGCGACCGGGCAACCGCCTTGTCGGTTTTGCGGAGGTTGAAGGCGTTGGGCGTCAGGGTCTCGATGGATGATTTTGGCACCGGGTATGCCTCGCTGTCCTCGCTGCAGGCGTTTCCATTCGACAAGATCAAGATCGATCGCAGTTTTGTTTCGGGTGTCGGTTCGAATGTCCAATCGGCCGCCATCGTGCGCACGATACTCAGCCTGGGGAATGCGCTGGCCTTGCCTGTCATCGCGGAGGGTGTCGAAACAGAGGACGAGCGTGCCTTCCTGATGAGGGAAGGATGTCCCGAAATCCAAGGATATCTGGTGGGGCGCCCGCATCCGATAGCGCTCTACAAAGATGTGACGAATGGGCTTTCGCCGGGATCTGCCTTCGGGGAGCCCGAGGATACCACCGCACCCCAGGCGCTTGGCGTAACGCGATAGCCGCGGCGCCGTTCGTCGGCGCGCTGCTCCTGCAACACACCGGTGAGCGAGGACTGCCGACGGTACTGCTCGGGCTCGCCCTTACAAAGGTCGCACTGGTCGGCGCGCTGTTTGCCTTGCAGCGCGGGGCCATGCGAAGCATCCGAACCAGATGGCGCGGGAGCCACCTCCCCTTCCGGCCAGTCCTCCAACAAACCACTTCAAACCCGGCCGTCTCGGCGCTACGTTCTATCTATGGCCCCACCCACCCAGCCGATCACCGTCACCCGCCGCGACCAGATGTTTCCTATCCTGGGCGACGCCGATATCGAGCGCACGCGCCGGTTCGGCGAGGCGAGTTCCTATGCCGCCGGCGAGCATATCGTCACCGCCGGCACCGTGGCGCCGGGGCTGATCGTCATCCTGTCGGGCACGGTCGATATCACCCAGGATGTCAGGCCCGGCCGGCGCGAGACCATCGTCACTCATGGTCCCGGCAATTTCATCGGCGAGCTGGCGCAGCTTTCCAGCCGGCCGTCGCTGGTCAATGCGGAGGCGGCCGAGCCGGTCGAGGCCTTCGTCATCCCCTCGCAGCGGCTGCGCGACCTGATGGTGCAGGAGGCAAGCCTTGGCGAGCGGATCATGCGGGCGCTGATCCTGCGCCGCGTCGGGCTTCTGGAAAGCGGCTCGAGCGGGCCGGTCGTCATCGGCCCGGCCGGCAATGGCGACACGCTGCGGCTGCAGGGATTTCTGCGCCGCAGCGGCCAGCCGCACCGCGCGCTCGATTCCGACAGCGACCCGTGCGCCAAGACGCTGATTGAGCATTTTCATGTTGACCCGCACCATCTGCCGATCGTGCTCTGCCCCAACGGCAAGCTGATGCACAATCCCGGCGAAACCGAACTTGCCCGCTGCATCGGCCTGCTGCGGCCGATCGATCCCGACATGGTCTATGACGTCGCCATTGTCGGCGCCGGACCGGCGGGGCTGGCGGCCGCGGTCTATGCGGCATCCGAAGGGCTGTCGACCATCGTGCTCGATTGCCGCGCCTTCGGCGGCCAGGCCGGCGCCTCCGCGCGCATCGAGAACTATCTGGGTTTCCCCACCGGCATTTCCGGCATGGCGCTGATGGCGCGCGCCTACAACCAGGCGCAGAAATTCGGCGTCGAAATAGTCATCCCCGACGAGGCCAAGCTGCTCGGTGCAGCAGGCGAGGGCTACACGCTTACCGTCGGCGACGGTGAAAGCCTGCGCGCACGCACGGTGGTGATCGCCAGCGGCGCCCGCTACCGCCGCCTCGACATCGCCAAGCTGGCCGAGCTCGAGGGCACGTCGGTGCATTACTGGGCCTCGCCGATCGAAGCGCGGCTATGCACAGGGCAAGAAGTGGCGCTGGTCGGCGCCGGGAATTCGGCGGGGCAGGCGGCGGTCTATCTCGCCAGCCAGGTCCGCAAGGTGACGATGCTGGCGCGCCGCGGCGGCCTCAGGGAAACCATGTCGCGCTATCTGGTCGAGCGTATCGAGGCGCAACCCAACATCGAGGTGCTTGGCGAGACAGAGATCGAGGCGCTGGAAGGCGAAGGCGGCAATCTCACCCAGTTGCGCTGGCGCAACCCCGGCGGCGTCGAGACGCGCCCGATCCAGCATCTCTTCCTGTTCATCGGCGCCGACCCCAACACCGATTGGCTGGCTGGGTGCGATATCGCGCTCGACGCCAGGGGTTTCGTGCGCACCGGCGCCGACATAGGGGCGGGCCAGATGGAGACCAGCCGCAGCGGCGTGTTCGCCATCGGCGACGTGCGCGCAGGCTCGGTCAAGCGGGTCGCCGCCGCCGTCGGCGAAGGCGCCCAGGTGGTGGCTGCCTTGCACGCCTATCTCGCGCGACCCGACGCAGCAGCGCCCGAACTGGCCAGGAGAGCATAATGGATGAATGCAAACACACGCGCGACATCAAGACGGTGACGCCGAGCGCGCTCGGCTGCGAGGAGTGCCTGAAGAGCGGCTCCATGTGGGTGCATCTCAGGCTCTGCCGCACCTGCGGCCATGTCGGCTGCTGCGACGACTCGCCCAACCGCCACGCCACCAAGCATTTCCACGCCACCAAGCATCCGGTCATCGAAGGCTACGACCCGCCGGAAGGCTGGGCCTGGTGCTTTGTCGACGAGGCGTTCATCGACCTGGAAGGCGACGTGACGCCGCAGAACGGCCCGATCCCGAAGTTTTTCTGAGGCGGCCGTTCCCGGGCAGGCAAGCCGACGGCCGTGCCGCTATTTCACCGAGCCCGTAACCGTGCGGTCGAGGGCGTCGGAACTGTGGTCGTTGCCGGCAAGAGCGGCAATGATCAGAAGGCTGGCGACGACCGGGACAAACAGGATGGCCACGCGGGCCTGCACATAAAAAATGGCGCGCCATTCGCTGCGTTTTTCCGGGTTGTTGTCCATCACACTCACTCTCGCCATGCCTCCCCGGGGCGGGACATAGCGGCGAAGAGTTAAGCAAAAGCTGCTGAATGTGTTAACGCGCGGCGGATTGGGATTTAATCTCGACGGTCATCGCCGCCCCTCATTGTCATCGGTACGCATCCGGTACGCCTACCCCCGCAGCGCCTGGTCCAGGTCGGCGATCAGATCATCGCCATCCTCTATCCCCGCCGACAACCGCACCAGCGAATCCGAAATGCCGATTTCCGCGCGCTTTTCCGCCGGGATCGAGCCGTGCGTCATCAGCGCCGGGTGTTCGATCAGGCTTTCGACGCCGCCGAGGCTTTCAGCCAGCGTGAACAGTTGCGTCCGTTCCAGGAAGCGTTTGGTGCCGGCGAGGTCGCGGTCGAGGTCGACCGAGATCATGCCGCCGAAGGCATGCATCTGTTGGACGGCGATGGCGTGCTGCGGATGGCTGGCCAGGCCGGGATAGACGACGCGGCGCACATCTTTTCGCGCCTCCAGCCACTGCGCAATCTTCAGGCCGTTCGTGGAATGCCGCTCCATCCTGAGCGCCAGTGTCTTGATGCCGCGCAGCGCGAGAAAACTGTCGAAGGGACCGGAGATGGCTCCGATGGCGTTCTGCAGGAATTTCAGCTGGGCGGCGAGGTCCTTGTTGTCGCCGACGATGGCGACGCCGCCGACCATGTCGGAATGGCCGTTGAGATATTTCGTCGTCGAGTGCACGACGATGTCGATGCCGAGTTCCAGCGGCCGCTGGATGTAGGGGCTGCAGAACGTGTTGTCGGCGACCGTCAATACGCCCTTGCGCCTGGCGAGTGCCGCAACGCCTTCGAGGTCGACGATGCGCAGGAGCGGATTGGTCGGGGTTTCAACCCAGAGCAGTTTTGTCTCCGGACGGATCGCTGCTTCCACCGCCGCCAGATCAGTGAAGTCCACAAAACTCACCTGCAGATTGGCCGAGCGCTTGCGCACCCGCTCCATCAGCCGGAACGAGCCGCCATAGATGTCGTCGGTTGCAACGATATGGGCGCCGCTGTCGAGCAGCTCGAGCACGGTCGAGATCGCCGCCAGGCCGGAAGCGAATGCAAAGGCGGCCGAGCCGCTTTCGAGATCGGCCACCCCGCGCTCGAAGGCGAAGCGGGTCGGGTTCTGGCTGCGGGCGTACTCAAACCCCTTGTGCACGCCGGGCGACTGCTGGCCATAGGTCGAAGTCGCGTAGATCGGCACCATCACCGCGCCGGTCAGCGGGTCATGGCTCTGGCCGCCATGGATGGTGCGCGTGGAAAAAGCCAGGCGGTTCTTGCCCGATGGGGATGTTTCAGCAGTCATCGTGCGCGCCTCAAATGGTTGATCAGGTCGATACGGGTTATCAGGCCGACGAACTCGTCGCCATCGAAGATGATGGCGACCTCGTTGCGGTCGAACACCGGCAGCAGCGCATCCAGCGTCTGGCTGGCCTGCAGCGTGTGCAGATTGGAGGTCATGGCGGTGCGCACCGGGGCGTTGAAGCGGTCCCAGCGGCCGTCATAGGGGCCGTCGACCTTGGCCAATATATCGCCCTCATCGATAATGCCGACCAGCTTGCCATTGTCCAGCACCGGCAGCTGCGAGACATCGGAGCGGCGCATGCGGCCATAGGCGTTGAGCAGGCTTTCGTCGGGGCCGACATAGACGGTGTCGCCGGTGCGGTGCGAGCGCATGACAAGGTCGCGCAGATCGCCATGCTGTTCCTGTTCGGCCAGCCCCTGTTCGGCCAGCCAGAAATCGTCGAACACCTTGGACAGATATTTGTTGCCGCTGTCGCAGACGAAGGTGACGACGCGTTTCGCTGTCGTCTGCTCGCGGCAATAGCGAAGCGCGGCCGACAGCAGCGTGCCGGAAGACGAGCCGGCGAGAATGCCTTCCTTCGAAAGCAGGTCCCGCACGGCCAGCATGCTCTGCTTGTCTGGGATGGAATAGGCTTTCCTGACCAGCGACAGATCGGCATTGGGCGGCACAAAATCCTCGCCGATGCCTTCGACGGTCCAGCTGCCGGCCTCTTCCATCTTGCCGGTCTTGATCAGCGGCGCCAGCACCGACCCCACCGGATCGGCCAGCACCATTTCGGTCTTCGGCGATGTTCTGGCGAAGTAGCGGCCAAGCCCGGTCAGCGTGCCGCCGGAGCCGACGCCGACGACCACGGCGTCGAGGTCGCCATCGAGCTGGGCAAGGATTTCCGGTCCGGTGGTGGTCTCATGCGCCTCGGGGTTGGCCGGGTTGGCGAACTGGTTGGCGTAGAAGGCGCCGGGCGTTTCCGATGCGATCTTCTCGGCCATGTCCTGGTAATATTCGGCATGGCCCTTGCCGACATCGGAGCGCGTCATGCGCACTTCGGCGCCGAGCGCGCGCAGATGCTGGATCTTTTCGCGCGACATCTTGTCGGGCACGACGAGGATGATGCGGTAGCCCTTGGGGATGCCGACCTGGGCGAGGCCGAGACCGGTATTCCCGGCGGTCGCCTCGACGATGGTGCCGCCGCGCTTCAGCTTGCCTTCCTTCTCGGCCGCGGCAATCATCGACAGCGCAATGCGGTCCTTGATCGAGCCGCCGGGATTCTGGCTTTCGAGCTTGATGAACAGCCGGCACTTGCCGGTGTCGAATTTGGTCAGTTCGACCACCGGCGTCTGGCCGATGAGGTCGAGCACCGAGGCGTATGGCGGACGCAGGCGCGATAACGTGCCGTCCGAACTGCCTGGCGCAGCTTTTCCGTGCTCGCTCATGTCGATGTGCTCCCTTGAACAAGCGACCGCCTCGGGGGCAGAGCGGCAGCGTAGCTTCTTTTCCGGCCGTTTGCAGTCGGAAAGAAGGTAGATCGTGCCAATCAACCGGCGAGAGGGGGAATGGAATTCCAGTTTGAAGCCGGCTTTGGACTCAAGCCCAACACCCTCCGTAGCGATCCTTCCCACCCCCTCTGAGGGCGTGCTATCCCGCCGACGTCAACAGCTTTACCCTAGCAGCTGCTTGCTCAGCCTAGCGCATTGCACGCGGATGTCGGGGATGGCGTCGATCTCGAAGAAGGTGCCGCGGGTCAGCGGCCCGACGGCGAGGATCTTGGCCGATGCGGTGCCGTCGCCGGCGATGATTTCGCACTTGGCTGTGACATCGAGACCAAGCCGCAGCGGGTCGGGCCGCGCCAGGCCGCGGTCGACCAGCGAGCGCACGACGCTGTTCGACGTCGTCGAGATGTCGCGGGCGATGCCGGTGCAATCATAGATGCGCGCGACCTGCAGCGTTTCCAGCGCCTTTGTGTGGCGAGACTGGATGCCGACGGTGAATCCATCGCCAGCCTCGATGCCGACGACACGGCCGGCGACCGGGCGGATGCGGCCGGTGCGCACCGCTTCGGTGACGCGGGCATGCACCTCGGGCGCCAGCCGATGGCGATGGATGTCCCACCAGGCCTTGGTGTGCTCAACGAAGCGGCGCTTGGCCGAGGACGGCCAGTTCTGCCAGATCTTCTGATTGAAGGGTCGCAGCCCATCGACGACGTCGCGCCAGTCGATGCCGGCCTTCTGGTTTTCGCGGATCAGATCGCGGAACCAACCGACGAAATAGGAGAGCTGCGTGCCGAGCGGAATGTCGGCGACGTCGAGCTTGATCGGGTTCCCCTTGCGGTGCGGCGACGGCAGCAGCCCGCGCCGCGATACGGCGACGATCTCGCCGCGATGGCCGCGCTGCTCGAGCGACAGGAAGGCGTCGACCATGCTGAGCCCGGTGCCCAGCACCAGCACGCGGGCTTCAGGATCGAGCGCGGTGTCGGCCTCGGTGCCCATGCGGATTGCGTGCCCTTGGCCGGCGCCGGGCTGCTCGTCATGGCCGGTGGCAAGCACCGCCAGATGCGCGACGACGCTGGTGCCGTTGGCCAGCACAACTTCGACGCCGGACGATGTCGGCGAGATCGACAGGCTTTCCTCGCGAATCAGCCTGAGACGGCCGGTTTCCTTTTCGCGCGCTTCGAGCTCGTCGAGCACTTCCTTGAGGTAGCGGGCATAGACGCTGCGCGGTGCATAGAAGGGTGTCTGCGGCGTCTGTTCCTGGCTTATCAGGCCGCGCCCCTGCAACCAGCGCCAGAAATTCAGGGGATCGTCGGCATAGGCGCTCATCCCCGCGGCGCTGACATTCAGCACGTGCGCCGATAAGAGCGTCGAATAGGCGATGCCCTGGCCGAAATGCGGACGCTTTTCGATCAGCGTGACGCGAAGGTCCGGGTTGGGCGACTTCAGCAGATGCGCGGCAAGCACGACGCCGCTGGCGCCGCCGCCGACGATGATGATCGAGCTGGGGATGATCGAATTGGCGCGCGCGACGCTCATGCGAGCACGCTCAAGATCAGGCGGGGACCTTTTGCGCCGGCGCAAGCTCGTCCCTTGCGACCGGAAGGTCGTCGAGGACGATGTCGCGCATCTCGGCCAGCGTGCGCTGGTCGAGCACCTCGGCGATCGCCTGCCGGACCTCGAGCATCAGATGTCGGACTTGGCATGTCGCCTCATTGCAGTCTTCACAGCGCTGATACTGGGTGCGGCTGGCGCAGGGGATGGGCGCCAGCGGTCCGTCGAGCACGCGCACGACATGGCCGACCTTGATCTCGTCGGCCGGGCGCGCCAAGCGATAGCCGCCATCCTTGCCCTTGCGGCTCTGGACGAAACCGGCATTGCGCAATTCGCCCAGAATGGCGTCGAGAAATTTCTTCGGGATGTTGTTGCCGCTGGCGATGTCGCCGACGAAGGCGAGCTGTCCCACCGGCAGATGCGCCAGATGGACCAGCGCCTTGAGGCCGTACTTGCCTTTTTTGGTGAGCATAGACCGAATGTTTCTCTGTCAGGCGATGGCCCAGAACCATCGGTTGCGAAACGCCTGACGTGCCTCCCCGCCGCGTGCAAGCTGCTTCGACACATAAAATCTACTGACATGATATACAAGCCGAGAAACCTTGATTTTGCTTCGTTTTCACGCCGCAGGGGCCACTTTGGCAAGCGTTGTGCCGTTAAGGTCACAGCCAGCCGCGAGCGATTGCGGCGATGAGCGGCGGCTCCTGCTCCCAATGTCGATAAGATTACTATACTTACCCTCGAACACGCGGAAACGTGTTTTCAAATCAACCGTCTTTTACAGCATGGATTTGCGCCACTTGGGGCTTTGCCAGGAATTTTGGGTCACAGCCCGCGGATCGGCGAAACATGACTCCCGACAACTCGGGCGCCGCCCTGCGCCCGATATCAGGACGCCGCCTTGTCGCTCTGAGACCGGGCGACCTTGGCGGCCACCGGCACGCCGCTTGAGCGCAGCATCCAGCGGTGGCCGTCGCTGCGGAAGTCGGTGAGGCTCAACGGCTCGACATCGATCCTGCGGCAGGCCGCAAGCGGCGCGCCGAGCACCAAATCAGGCCTCTTCCGTAGGGAGGGTTGGCAGGACCACCAACTCTTCAGCACCTTTCGGGCGCCGTTTGCGTTTGCGCACGGTTCGACACGGGCCGGTCACCGCGACCGCATCAGCCGGTGGTTTTTTTCTAACAAGTGCTTCTTGCTTGGAAGGATTTAACTCTACAAGAATGATAGAATTAGCTGACTATGAACAGGCATCCGGTTTTTCTCATTTTTCATGGAGCCTTTCATGTCCAGCATTTCGCGACGCATTGTCCTCCTGTCGTCGGCAGCTTTGGCGGGTGCGGCCTTCCTCGGCCCGGCCCAGGCGCAGGACCTCAACATCACCATCGGCTACCAGACGGTGGTCGAACCTTCCAAAGTAGCGCAGGCCGACGGCGCCTATGAAAAGGCGACCAAGGCCACGATCGACTGGCGCAAATTCGATTCCGGCGCCGATGTCATCGCCGCCGTCGCATCCGGTTCGGTCGATATCGGCTATGTCGGCTCGAGTCCGCTGGCCGCGGCCGCCAGCCGCGAACTGCCGATCCAGACCATCTTTGTCGTCGGCCTGATCGGCCAGTCCGAGGCGCTGGTCGCCCGCAATGGATCCGGCATCGAGAAGATCGCCGACCTCGCCGGCAAGAAGGTGGCGGTGCCGTTCGTGTCGACCACGCATTACAGCCTGCTTGCCGCGCTGAAGCACGAAAACGTCGACCCGAAGTCGGTCGAAATCCTCAATCTCAGGCCACCGGAAATAGCCGCCGCGTTCGCTCGCGGCGACATAGACGCGGCCTATGTCTGGGATCCGGCGCTCGGCCAGATCAAGACGACAGGCAAGGTGGTGCTGGATTCCTCGCAGGTTGCCGCCTGGGGCGCGCCGACCTTCGACGCCTGGATCGTGCGCACCGACTTCGCCGAAAAGAACCCGGACGCCGTGCGCGATTTCGTCAAGGTGACCGGCGAATCCTATGCCCAGTTCCTGGCCAAGCCCGAGGCATGGTCGGTTTCGTCGCCGGAAGCGGCCAAGATCGCCAAGATCACCGGCGCCAAACTGGAAGAGGTGCCGCAGCTCCTCAAGGGTTACGTCTTCCCGACATTGGAAGAGCAGGCTTCCGACAAATTCCTCGGCGGCGGCACGGTCAAGGCGATCGAGGCAGCTTCGGCCTTCCTCAAGGAGCAGGGCAAGATCGACGCCGTGCTGCCCGACTATTCGAAATACGTGTCGTCGAAATACGTGACCGAGGCTCTGGCCTCGAACTGATCTTCAGTTTTACGCAATTCCGGACGGAAAACCGCTTCACACTTTTCCTGGAATTGCTCTGAACACGCGCGGTTTCCTCTTCCCTGACGCCGCGTGCTGCCTGTCCCGGATCCGCTCAACGAGGGCCGGGGCAGGCTGATTTTCTTCCGGAGCCCCTTTTCATGCCGCATCTCGTACTCCACCCGCATCTCGTACTCGACAAGGTCTCGGTTCACTATGACGGCCAGGCAGCGCCGGCGGTCGACCGAGTTTCCATCGATGTCGCCAAGGGCGATTTCGTCGTGCTGGTCGGCCGCTCCGGCTGCGGCAAGACCTCGCTGCTCAATGTCGCCGCCGGCCTGGTCGAGCCTGCGCGCGGGGTCGCCACGATCGGCGGCCGGCCGATCACCGGCCCAGGCTCCGACCGGGCGGTCGTGTTCCAGAACGATGCGCTGTTTCCCTGGCTGACGGCCCGTGAAAACGTCGCCTTTGCGCTCAGGCTGCGCGGCGTGCCGCAAGCCGAGCGGGCGCGCCGCGCCGACCAGTTGCTGGCGCTGGTCAAGCTTGACGGCGTCGGCGACAAACGCATCTGGGAATTGTCCGGCGGCATGCGCCAGCGCGTCGGACTCGCCCGTGCACTCGCCGCCGAACCGGAATTCCTGCTGCTCGACGAACCGCTCGGCGCACTCGATGCGCTGACGCGCGAGCGCATGCAGACGACGCTGCTCGACCTGTGGACCGCAAGCCGGGTTGGCGTGCTGATGGTCACGCATGGCATCGAGGAGGCGCTGGTGCTGGCCACAAGCATCGTCGTGCTGGCGCCCGGACCGGGCCGCGTGGTGCGGACATTCGAGACCGGTTTCAGCCGGCGCTATGCCGCAGGCGAGCCGATCCGCGCCATCAAGGCCGATCCGGCCTTTGCCGCGGCGCGCGGCGAGCTGACCGATGCGATCTTCGAAGGAGAGGCGGCATGAGCGTCACCTCCTACAGCGAGCGGCCGGCCGCCGGGACCGGCGAGGCCGATGCCATTTCGGTGCCGTGGTCGCGGCCGGTGCGGAAGCGGCGCGGGGTTTCCTCGCGGGCGATCAGCGCCGTCACCATCCTGGCCGCGCTGGCGGCATGGGCGCTGTCTGCGCGCCTGCAACTGGTGTCGCCGGTGTTCCTGCCGTCGCCCGCCGCCGTGTGGACCAAGTTCATCGTGGTGATCAAGGACGGCTTCGTCGACGCGACTTTGCTCCAGCATATCGTCGCCAGCCTCGGCCGCGTGTTCGCGGCGCTGCTCGCGGCCATCGTCACCGGCGTTCCGGTTGGGCTGGCTATCGGCATTTCGACGGTCGGGCGCGGCATCTTCGATCCGTTGCTCGAATTTTTGCGGCCCATCCCGCCGCTCGCCTATCTGCCGCTGGTCATCATCTGGTTCGGCATCGGCGAGCCGTCAAAGATCCTGGTGATTGCCATTGCCATGCTGGCGCCGGTGGCGCTGTCGACGGCCTCGGGCGTGCGCGGTGTCTCAAAGGAGCGCATCGATGCGGCCCGTTCGCTTGGTGCGACGCAGCGCCAAGTGGTGCGCCATGTCATCCTGCCCAGCGCGCTGCCGTCGATCCTCACCGGCCTGCGCATCGCGCTCGGCGCCGGCTGGTCGACGCTGGTTGCAGCCGAGCTGGTGGCGGCAACGCGCGGCCTCGGCTTCATGATCCAGTCGGCCGCCCAGTTCCTGGTCACCGATGTCGTGGTGATGGGAATAGTGGTGATCGCGACAATAGCCTTCGTGCTGGAATTCATCATCCGCCGGATCGAGCATCAGCTGGTTCCGTGGGCGGGAAAGGAATGACAACAAGTTTCTGCCGGTTTGACCGGCTGCTTCCCTTCGCAGCACGGCGACCGCCGACCCCGGAACAGAAGGAGTGATGTCATGACCCAGTCCACCGCGGTGCTGTTCGCCCATCTCGGCAACTGGCTGCTCGCCTGGCGGGAGAACTCGTCGTCGCAGCCGCAGCCGAAATCGCCGGCCCCCGTGCAACTCGACGCCGAACGCGACCGCCTGCCGCCACGCGACGAGGGATTTTACTGGGCCTGGCAGTATTGGTCGCAGTGAGGTGATGGTGATTAGCGCCAGCCTTCGCGATTTCGTCATCCTAGGGCGAAGCAAGGAGCGAAGCGACGCGGCGCAGACCCTAGGATGCATGCCGAGACGCTGATGCTACGCTCCAGGGGAGCAACAAACCGGGCGCCTACCACCCGGTTCCGCCAAACAGCTCAAACCACTCCGGATTGGCCTTCTCTATCAGTTCGATCTTCCACTGTCTCGGCCATCGCTTCAGCGACTTCTCGCGTTGAATGGCATCGGTGATGTCGAAGAATTCCTCATACCAGACCAGCCGTTGAACACCGTAGCGGCTGGTGAAGCCTGCGCCCTGGCCGGATTTGTGTTCAGGCATGCGACGGGCGAGATCGTTGGTGACGCCGATGTAGATCGTGCCGCGTTTTTGGCTTGCAGTCATGTAGACGTAGCCGGTCATGGTTTCAGGGTATCGAGCCTCGGTTCGCGCACAAGCGACATTCTGATCCGTTCCACTCTACGGCAAACGTCACGGCATGGATCCTAGGGTCTGCGCCGCGTCGCTTCGCTCCTTGCTTCGCCCTAGGATGACGAGCGCTGGGTTCTGAAGAAAATATTTCCACGTCAAGCAGCCAACTCGCAAAATCGTTTCTCTACTAAATTTATAGACCTACCTAGCCTTGTCTCTCATCCACGGCAGGGAGCCCTTCCCGGCGCCGGTTCGCAGCGAAGGAAGAGGGATCATGTTCAGCCTGACCAGACGCGTTTTCGGCCTTGGCCTTTTGGCGGCGGGCATTGCTGCCTCGCTCAGTGCCTCGGCGCAGGAGTTGAAGCAGCTCAACATCGGCTATCAGAAGACCGGCCTGCCGGTCATCGCCCGGCAGCAGCAGGTGATCGAGAAGGCGCTGAGCGACAAGGGTGTCGCGGTGAAATGGGTCGAATTCACCGCCGGCCCGCCGCTGGTCGAGGCGCTCAATGTCGGCGCCATCGATGTCGGCTGGACCGGCGACGCACCGCCAATCTTCGGCCAGTCGGCCGGCGCCAACATCGTCTATGCGGCGGCACTGCCGGCCAATGGCGACGGCGAAGCGATCTTCGTCAAGCCGGCATCGCCGATCCAGTCGCTCGCCGACCTCAAGGGAAAGCGCATCGGCGTCGGCAAAGGCACCAGCGCGCACAATCTGCTGGTCGCGGCACTCGAAAAAGCAAACATCCCCTTCGACCAGATCACCCCGGTCTATCTCAGCCCGGCCGATGCTGCGGCGGCTTTCGCCAGCGACCAGATCGATGCCTGGGCGGTCTGGGATCCGTTCTACGCCATCGCCGAGACACGCTACCAGCCGCGCGTGCTGGCGCGCTCCAGCGAGGTGCTGAAGGTGAACACCTATTTCCTCGCCAACAAGGATTTCGCCAAGGCGCATCCGGAGACGATCGCCACGACGATATCGGCGCTCGGCGTGGCGGCGAAATGGGCGGACGCGAACCGCGACAAGGTTGCCGCGGCGCTGCATGAGGTGACCGGCGTGCCGCTCGATGCACAGACGATCGCGGCCAACCGCACCAAATTCGGCATCTTCCCGATCACCGACGAGATCATCGCCGGCCAGCAGGCGACAGCCGATCGCTTCTACAAGCTCAAGCTGATCCCGAACGCGGTGCGCATCTCCGACGCCGTGTGGACCGCACCGGGCAATTGAACTTTCTTGTGTGGCGC
>NZ_JAMYQZ010000104.1:0-18767 GCF_040321145.1 Mesorhizobium sp. M0514 | reverse complement strand
CGTCGCAGCGCTGCAAGCAGCGGCGGCCGGATCACATCCAGCGCCTCCGCCAAACCACCCGAAATCAGCACCGCTTGCGGATCGAGCAGCGCGACAGCGCCTGCAAGCGCGGTACCGAGCTGTCGCGCCGGCAGTTCAAGCAAGGTGAGTGCGGCCAGTTCGCCGGCCTGGGCAGCGGCGATCAGCTGGCGGCCGTCGGCAAGGCCGATCTGTCCGGCAAGGGCATCGAGCGCCCGGCCCGACGCGACGCGCTCCAGCCAGCCGCTGCGCTCCTCGCCATGATCTTTGACGTCGGCGCAGGCCCAGCCGAACGAGCAGGCGCCGCCATGCGCGCCGGCAACGATGCGGCCATTGGCCAGCACCGCCGAACCGATGCCGGTGCCGATGGCGAGCAGGATCGCATCTGACATGTTTTTCGCACTGCCTTCGACAGCCTCCGCCAGCAGCGCAATCTGTGCGTCATTGCCGAGCGCTACGCGCAATTTGGGAAACAGCGTCTGGATGTCGACGCCGTCGAGGAACGGCAGGTTGGGGATCCAGCGGCAGATTGAGCCCTCGACCAGACCCGGCACCGCGATGCCAAGCGCTGAGACCGGCCCGGCCTCCACGCACAGCGCGTCGATGCGAGCAATGAAGGCATCAAGGGTTGCCGGCGCCGGCTCGCTGCCCCGCGTCTCCAACGCACCGACATCGCCCGTAGATACGCCGGCGCGCAGATTGGTGGCGCCGAGATCGATGGCGAGTACCCGCGTCATCGACCGGACCCTTTGCCGAAGGGGAGCGAGAACAGGCCGCTGCCGGCATTCCACGAATGCGATGCCGCCGCGAAGGCCTGCGCATGGCGCGTGCCGCGCAGGCAGCCGCGCAGCCGGTAGAGCGAACTGTAATAGTCGACATAGGGGAAGCTGCTCAGGCCGCGCGCCAGTTCATACTCCATGACCGCGTCGCGCCAGGCCTCGAACCCGTCGCTGACATCGACGAGATACTCGGGCCGGAAGCCGTCATCGTCCTCCCAGTTCTCGCCGAACAGCAGCAGTTGCGGCGTGTGCGCCGGATGGTCGCTGGCAACGGTCGGCAGTCCGGCGAAGAAGATACCGGTCTTCGTCAAATGCGCGGCGGCGCGATGGTCCTTGTGCCAGCTGCCATGCCAATGGGTGATGACGATCTCGGGTTTCAGCTCGCGAATGATGTCGCCCACTTCGAGCGCCGTCTGATCGTCTGTGGGCAGGAAGCCGTCGCGCAGGCCAAAGCCACGCATAGTGACGCCGAGCCGCTCCGCCGCGCTGCCCGCTTCCTCTTCCTTCTGCACGCAATAATGCGCGGGAACCAGGTACGGATGGCCCTGCTCACCCATGGTCAGATGCAGGAAGGTCACCGTGGCGCCGCGCTTGACGGCAGCGGCCGCCAGCGGCCCGGCCATCACCTCGGCATCGAAGGCGTGCGCGCCGACCACCAGGATGGATTTCGCCGCATAAATTCTGTCTTCGATCATTTCGTGCCCCCTCCGGTACCCACGCCTTCGCGAATCTGGCGCGCCAGCAGACAATACATGATCAGGATGGGCGCCATGGATATCGCCAGCGAGGCGAACACCAGGCCCCAGTCGGTGCGGAACTGGCCGACGAAGACGCTGATCGCCAGCGGCACCGTCTTGTAGCGGTCGTCGAAGATGAAGATCAGCGGGAAGAAGAATTCGTTCCACACCGCGATCGCTGTGAAGATGGCCACGATCGACACCGCCGGCTTGACCATCGGCAGGATGATCTGGAACAGGATGCGCACCTCGCCGGCGCCGTCCATGCGCGCGGCCTCGTCCAACTCGGAGGGTAAGACGCGCATGAAATTGGCGAAGATGAAGACGGCGAAGGGAATGCGGATCGCCGAATAGACCAGGATCAGCCCGGTCAGCGAATCCAGCAGGCCGAGATTGCGCATCAGCGTGAACAGTTCGACCGAGGCGAGCCGGATCGGCAGCATGATGCCTGACAGGAACAGGCCGAGCATGATGGCATTCCAGCCGAGTCTGTATCGGCTGAGCGGATAGGCGGCCATCGCCGAGACGACGATGGTGAGGATGACCGCGCCGCCCGTGACGATCAGGCTGTTGATGAAATTCTGGCCGAGATCGGCGCGCGTCCAGGCGTTGATGAAATTGTCGAAGGCAAAGCTTTGCGGCAGGCCGAGCCTGTTGTCGTAGATCTCGGCCGTGGTCTTGAAACAGGAGACGACAAGGATGTAGAGCGGCAACAGCACAGCCGCCGTCCATGCGATCAGCACCGTCCAGCCGGGCAGCCGCGCCAGCTGCCGTGAGATGTCTGGCCTCTTCGCAATCGCCAGCGCGCTCATAGCTGCACCGTGCGGCGGTCGAAGAAGCGCAGCATCATGAGCGTGCCGATGCTGAGGATCAAAAACAGCACGGTGCCGAGCGCCAGCGCCAGACCGATATCGGTGATGCCGACAGCGCCTTCCGCGCCGAAGGCCAGCCGGTAGAAGTAGGTCACCAGCGTGTCGGTCGAATAGCTCGGATTGCCCTGCACGCCCTGCATGACATAGACGATGTCGAACTGGTTGAAGGTGTTGATGAACGACAGCGTCGTCAGCGTGCCCAGCGCCGGCATCAGCAGCGGCAGCGCGATCGAGAACAGCATGCGCGCATTGCCGGCGCCGTCAAGTTTTGCCGCCTCGAAAATCTGGCCGGAAATCTGCCGCAGACCTGCCGTGTAGATCAGCACCGGCAGGCCCATCCAGTTCCAGGCATCGACGGCGATCAGCATGGCGAGCGCGGTGTGGCTGTTGCCGAGCACGGTCAGGCTGCCCTGGTGCAGGCCAAGCCCGTTCAGCGCCCATTCGACGACGCCGCCCGGTGCCAAAAGCAACCGCCACAGCGCGCCGACGATGACCGGGCTCAGCACCGCCGGAAAGAAGAACACCGACTGGAAGAACGCAGCACCCCTGTCGCGCAGGAACAGCAGCCAGGCGAACAAAAGCCCGATTCCGTTCTGGAATAGCATGATGCCGAAGAACCAGGCGGTGTTGTGCCACAGCGCGCCGTAGAGCCGCGCGCCGCTGGGGAAAACGAACAGCCTTGAGAAATTCGACAGGCCGGCGAACTCGACCATGCGCAGCCCCTTCCAGACGAAGAAGCTGCCCCAGAGCGACATCCCCAGGGGATAGAGGACGAACAGCGCATAGACCGCCAGCGCCGGCAGGATGAACAGCACGGCCATGCGCTGCTGCGTGCGGCGAAGGCTGCTGGTGCGGCGAAGGGTGCTCATGCGCTTTTCTGGTCCGTGAGTGACCGGCCGCTTTTGCGACCGGCCGCGCCTACTGCTTCGGCTTGAACCAGGTGGCGACCGCGGCCTGCATGTCGGCCGCCAGCTTCTCCGGCGCGATGTTGCCTTCGACCATGTCGATGATCTCCGACTGCAGCACCGAAGACGCCGTTGGCGACTGCCAGCGGAAGCCGACCAGCGTCAGATAGGGCGTCGAATTCTTCGCCATCTCCATCATCGAGGCCAGCACTGGATCCTTCACCGTCACATCCGTGCGGGCCGGCGGCCAGCCGAGCTCGTCGGCGAACATCTGCGCGAACTCTGCCGAAACCATGAAGCCCAGCACCTTGGTCGCGGCTTCCTTGTTCTGGCTCTCGGAGACCAGGCCATAGGAGCCGTCGGAGAAGGCCGAGGTGTAGAGTTTTGCCCCGGCATCGTCGGCGGGGAACGGGAAGATCGAGAATTTCAGCTTCGGGTTCTGCGCCTTGAAGCTGCCGTTCTCGAACGAACCGCCGAGGAACATCGCCGCCTTGCCGCCGATGAACTGCTGCGTGGCGGTGGTGTAGTCGATGCCGGCGAAGCCGTCGGGGAAATACGGCTTCAGCTCGGCGAAGCGCTTCAGCGCCGCGACATAGCGCGGATCCTCGAAGGTCGCCTTGCCGCTCATCATCTCGTCGTAGAATTCAGGACCATAGACGGTCGGGCCGACGACGCCGACGGCGATCTCCAGTTCCCAGGCCGAGCCGTTGGCGCCGCCGGTGGCGATCGGCGTGATGCCGGCCGCCTTCAGCTTCTCGCAGACAGCGGTGAAATCCTTGTAGGTCTTCGGTATCTCGATGCCCTGGGCGGCGAAGATATCCTGGTTGTAGAAGACGCCCATCATCGGCACCGAATAGGGCACGCCATAGAGCTTGCCGTCGCTGCGGCCGCGCGCGCCGCCAAGCGCCGCGTCCTCCATGTTCTTCAGCTCCGGCACGCTGTCGTCCAGCGCGTCGAGATAGCCGGCCTCGACGAAGGGCTGCAATTCGCCATAGGCCTTGAGCTGGGCGATGTCGGGCCCGCGCCCGCCGCGCAGCGCCGTGCTCAGCCGGTTCTGGTAGTCGGCATCGGGCGTGAACTGGATGGCGACCTTGATGCCGGGGTTCTTCGCCTCGAAGGCATCGAAGATGCGGCGCATCGCTGCCTCGTCCTCGGTGCGCCAGCTCCACAGCGTCACCGTGCTGTCGGCGGCTCGCGCCGGCAATGAGGCGAAGACGCCGGCGCAGGCGGCGGCAAGGCCGCCGATCAGGCCAAGTGCTGCGCGCCGGTCAAGTGAAAGCATGCTCATTGCCAGTCTCCCATTGTTCTCTGTCCTTGGCGTCCCGCGGCATTTCCTGCCGTGAGAGAGTCATTGGCTCGGGAAAAGTCATTATAATGACATAGCGGCATTCGCAAGAGGTCTGCTGCGCCTCAGGAATGGCGGCGTTGGCCCCCTCACGACATTGCAGTACCCGCATCCGTTTGTTACCTAACGATAAATATCCACATTCCAGCGCTGCAAAGAAATCTGTGACCGTGCCATGTGAGACTTTTTCGCCAGCAAGCCCTTGCGTCGCCGCGCTAACTTGTCATAACGTCATTGTGAACCGATAGGAGGATGAGGAATGTCGTTTGCCTGGACGTCGAAACTGGCACTGGCCGCAGGCCTCGCCATCCTGCCCACCACCGGCTGGGCGCAATCGGTCAACATCTCCTATCTCACCCACTGGTCGCCGGAGACGGTCGCGCTGCTGGAAGCGGCGGCCAAGGATTATGCCAAGACCAATCCGGATGTCAGCGTCACCGTGCGCGCCGTCCCATTCGGCGACCTCCTGACCACGCTGCGCTCGCAAGGCGGCGGCGCGGACGGCCCGACGATCGGCGGCATCTACGATCTCTGGTTGCCGGAACTGGCGCGCGACAAGCTGGTCGCGCCCGCCCCCGATGCGGTGGCCAGCGAGGTCAAGGCCGCATGGCCGGCGGGCATCACCAGCGCCGCCTCGGTCGGCGGCACGCTCTACGGCATCCCCAACGAAATCGACGTCTATGCGCTGAACTACAACAAGGCGCTGTTCAAGCAGGCCGGCATCGCGGCGCCACCCAAGACCTGGGACGAGTTCAAGGATGCGGCCAAGAAGCTGACCAACCAGGATGCGGGACAGCAAGGCTTCGGCATGATCAACTCCTGGGCGGCCGGCGTCGTCCACCCCTTCGCCTCGCTGCTGGTCTCCAATGGCGGCGACCTGGTCAAGGACGGCAAGCCGGTGCTCGACAGCCCGCAGGCCGCGGAGACTTTCCAGCTCTATGAAGACCTGATCAAGTCCGGCGCCAGCGTGCCTTCGATGGCGACAGCCGACGCCAACACCACCGGCCCCTTCCTCGACAATTTCGTCTCCGGCAAGACCGGCATGATCATCATGGCCAATTGGTGGGAGAGCGCACTGAAGGCCGGCATGGGCGACAAGTTCGCCGACATTGCAACGGCGCCGATTCCCGTCGGCCCGAGCGGCGACAAGCCGCATTCGATCTCCTACTCCTGGATGACCGTGGTCAACGCCAATGCAGGTGCCGCCGAGCAGAAGGCGGCGTGGGACTTCCTCGCCTGGCTGAACAATCCAAAGTCCGGCAAGAACGGCGCTTCCGCGATGTCGGATATCCTCATGTCGATGGGCATCCTGCCCTCACGCCTCTCCGACATCGAGGCGCACAAGGACAAGCTCGGCTCGGAATTCCTCTCCGGCTATGTCAGCGTGCTCACCGACGCCAAGCCGTTCCCGGTGGTGCCGGGCGGCCAGGAATTCTCGGAATCGCTGCAGCAGACGCTCGAGGCGTTGCAGTATGGCCAGGTCTCGGCCAAGGATGCGCAGGCGACGGCGCAGGCCGACGCCATTTCGATCCTGGAGCGCGCCGCCAGATAATGATTCAGAGGTACCGTGCCTCGGCGGGCATCATGCTGGCGCCCGCCGTGACGCTGATCGGCATCTTCATCCTGTTGCCGATGCTGCTCACCGTCTGGCTGTCGTTCCAGGACTGGTCGACGCAGACGCCGTTTTCCAGCGCCGGCTTCATCGGCCTCGACAATTTCCGCGAGATTTTTGGGGTCTCCTCGGTTGGCCGCGATTTCAAGGCCGCGCTCGCCAACACAGCCGTCTACACCGCGCTTTCCGTCATCCTCATCCTGCCTCTGTCGGTGGCCTTTGGGCTGATGGTTTACCAGCGCGATGTCGCCGGCGGCACGGCGCTGCGCACGGTGCTGTTTGCCACCTACATGGTGCCGATGATCGCTGTCGCGCTGGTGTGGTCGAAACTCTATTCGCCGAGCGAAGGCCCGCTCAACCAGATGCTCGGCCTGATCGGTGTGGGACCACAGCCCTTTCTGTCGTCACCGCGCTCGGCGCTGATCTCGATCGTCTTCCTCAATGTCTGGCAACAGGTCGGTTATTTCACCGTCTTGGCGATCGCCGGGCTGACGCAGATTCCCGGCAGCCTGTATGAAGCAGCAAAGCTCGACGGCGCCAACCGTTTCGAGCAGTTCCGCTTCATCACCCTGCCGCTGATACGGCGCACGCTGTTGTTCAGCGCCGTCATCGCCATCATTAACGCCGTGCAGGTGTTCGAGCCGGTTGCCCTGATCACGCAGGGCGGGCCGGTCGGCTCGACCAATGTGCTGACCTACCACATCCGCCGCGTCGGCATCGAGCGTGCGCAGGGTGGACTGGGTTCGGCCATGGCGGTGATGCTGATGCTTTCGCTGATTGTCGTCGTCTGCGCGCTGTTTGCCTTCGCCAACCGGAAGAACGACGAATGAGCGCGGGATCGTCGAGCCGGCTGTCGCGCCGGCGCCCGTCGGGCCGCAAGGCGCTGCTGGCGACGCTGATGCTGCTGGTCGCCGTCGCCTCGGCCTTCCCGCTGGTATGGATGGTGCTGTCGAGCCTCAAGACGCCGGCCGAGAGCATGCAGGTGCCGCCGGTGTGGATCCCCCTTACGCCGAGCTTCGACGCCTATGAGAAGGTGTCGGGCGTGGTCAATGTCGGCCGCTCGATGTGGAATTCCCTGGTCATCGCCTCGATCACCACCGCCGGCATCCTGCTGACCAGCATGATGGCCGGCTACGCCTTCGCCAAATACTACTTCCCCGCCAAGTCGCTGCTGTTCTCTGTGCTGATCGCCACCATGTTCCTGCCGCCGATCGTGACGCTGATCCCGCTCTATCGCCTGGTCGGCTCGATCGGCCTCAACGCCAGCCTCGCCGGCATCATCGTGCCCAATCTCGCCAATGCTTTCGGCATCTTCCTGATGCGCCAGTTCATCTCCGGCGTTCCCGACGAGCTTATCGACGCCGCGCGCATGGACGGCGCCTCGGAGTTCTTGATCCTCTACAAGATCGTCGCGCCCAGCATCGCCCCCGCAATCGCGGCTCTGGCCCTCTTCGCCTTCGTCTACCACTGGAACAGCTATCTGTGGCCGCTGACCGTGCTGCAGGGCAATGCCGACGCCTATCCGATCGTCATCAGCCTGAGCCGCCTGCTCAGCTACAACAGAGGTGCGGTCAACACCGGCCTGGTGATGGCCGGCGCGACGCTGGCCGTGCTGCCGCCGCTCATCCTGTTCGTCTTCCTGCAGCGCTTCTTCGTCGATTCCATCGTCGGCTCGGCGATCAAGGGATAGCTCGCCTCACCCGAACCTTGCCGCCGTCCAAGCCCCACCCGCAGCATTCGACTCCACCGCCGCCGCCACAAACTTCACCCCGCGCGCGCCATCGACGACATCGGGCACCTGTGCCGCGCGCGCCGGATCAACCGTCCCGCCCGAACGGTGCGCGCGAATGATATCGGCGGCGTCGCGGTAGAAATTGGCGAAGGCCTCGATATATCCCTCCGGATGCGCCGCTGGCATGCGCGACACGCGCTGGCTTTCAGCTGTCGAGCCGTGACCGCCACGCACCAGCGTGCGGGTTTCCTCGCCATATGGTGAGAAGCGCAATTCCTCCGGCCGGCCACCCGACCATTCGAGCCCGGCTTTGTCGCCATAGATGCGCACCGAGAGATCATTGTAGTGGCCGGGCGAGGTCTGGCTGGCGAGGATCGTGCCGCGCGCCCCGCCGGTCCAGCGCACCAGCACATGCGCATTGTCGTCGAGCCGGCGTCCCGGCACGGCAGTGAACAGATCGGCCGACACCGCCTCGGCCTCACAGCCGGAGATATAGCTTGCCAGGTTGAAGGCATGCACGCCGATATCGGCCAGCACCGCCGACTGCCCGGCGCGCGCCGGATCGGTGCGCCACTCCGCCTGCTTCTGGCCCTCGGCGTCGATCGGCTTGGTCAGCCAGTCCTGGATGTAGGCGCCATGCACGGACACGATGCGGCCAAGCGCGCCCGCCGCCACCATCTCGCGCGCCTGGCGGACCATGGCGTAGCCGGTGTTGTTGAGCGTGACGACGAAGCGACGCTTTTTCTCCCGCGCCAGCGCCACCAGCGCCTCGGCCTCATCCAGCGTCGTCGACAGCGGCTTGTCGCAGATGACGTTGATGCCGGCCTCCAGAAAGGCCGTGGCGATCGGCGCGTGCAGATGATTGGGCGTGACGATGACCACCGCCTCGATGCCGTCTGGCCGAGCAGCTTCCGCCTTTGCCATGACATGGTAATCGGCATAGCTGCGCTCCGGCGCGATGCCGATCTCGGCAGCCGACGCGGCGGCGTTTTCTGGGTCCGACGACAGAGCGCCGGCGACCAGCACGATCTGGTCGTCGAGGCGCATGGCCAGCCGATGCACGGCGCCGATAAAGGCATTGCGGCCGCCGCCGACCATGCCGACCCGCAGCCGCTTGCCGGCTGATCCGTCCGATGTTGCGTAGACCATTTTCAAGCTCCTCCCGGCACACCGCTTTCGAACATGATTTCCAATTTTCATATTGTAAAACGATCGTATCGCGCTAGCCTGAAATCATGAGTGGGGCAAGCAAGGCATCCGGACGGTCCAGCACCGACGAGGCGGCGACGCGCAAGCGCGGGCGCTCGCTGGCCGCGCTTGGCTACATCCAGCCGCAGACCTATGAGGAGCTACGCGCGGTGCTGTCGTCGGGCACGGTGCATTTCCCCAAGCGGCTGCGCCAGGTGGCAATCTTCCTGTGGCAGCATCCGAGCGACGTCGCGCTCGGCACCATCGCGCAGGTTGCGGCACAGGCCGGCGTGCAGCCCTCGACGCTGGTGCGCTTTGCCCAGATCTTCGGCTATTCCGGCTTTTCCGATTTCCAGGGCCTGTTCAAGGAGCACATCAAGGGCTCATGGCCGGAAGGGCGCGGCGAACCGCGCACCGAGACCGAGCCAAATCTGCATTTCCTGCACGGCATGGTCGGCGCATCGCAGGCCTCGCTGGGCCGCATCGAGACCGGCTTCGACGTCGAGAGTTTCGACAAGATGGTGGCGCTGCTGGCGGCGGCCGAGCTGATCTATGTCATCGGCTCCAAGCGCGCCTTTCCCGTCACCGCCTATCTCTCGCTGACGCTCTCGCAGCAAGGCGTGCGCAACGTGCTGGTCGACAATGTCGGGTCCTCCGCACTCGACCAGATCGGCTGCATCGGCGGCCGGGATGCCGTGCTCGCTGTCTCCTTCAGCCCCTACAATTCGATCACGCCCGATCTCGTCGCGGTGGCGCATGAGCGCAAGGCGCGTATCGTCACCGTCACCGACAGCACCTTCAGCCCGCTGATCCCGCTCTCGGACAGCTGGCTGGAAGTGGTGGAATCCGACTTTGCCGGCTTCCGCTCACTGGCGGCCTCGCTCGCCGTTGGGATGGCGCTGGTCCATGGCGTGGCGGCGCGGCGCGGCGAATGAGGCGTCACTGGTCCAATTGACTATCGGGAATTGTCGTTCCATATTTCTCAAAATAGAAACTTTATTCCCGGGAGGAGGAATGGAGATCCGGCTTGACGGCAAGGTGGCTCTGGTCACCGGGTCGACGCAAGGCATTGGCCGCGCCATTGCCGAGACGCTGGCGCGTTCCGGTGCCGCCGGGCTGCTGGTCACCGGGCGCGAGAGGGCGCGTGGCGAGGCCGTGGCGGCCGAGCTTTCGCAATTGGGCACGCCGACCATCTTCGTCGCCGCCGACCTTGCCGATGCTGACGCCCCCACCCTTCTGGCGCAGGCCTGCATCGAGCGCTTCGGCCGCATCGATGCGCTGGTCAACGCCGCCGGCCTGACCGATCGCGCCTCTTTCCTCGACGCCAGCCTCGACGATTGGGCGGCGCTGTTTGCCGTCAATGCGCGCGCGCCGTTCTTCCTGATGCAGGCGGCGATTGCCGACATGAAGCAGCGCGGCCAAGGTGGCGCCATTCTCAACATTCTGTCGATCAACGCCCATTGCGGCTCGCCGGAGCTTGCCGTCTATTCCGCCACCAAGGGCGCGCTAGCGACGCTGACCAAGAACGCCGCCAACGCCCACCGTTTCGACCGCATCCGCGTCAACGGCATCAATGTCGGTTGGACGGACACGCCGGCCGAACGCATCATGCAGGCGGAGACTTTGGGCAACGGCCCTGGCTGGCTCGAGAAGGCCAACGCCGCGCAGCCTTTCGGCCGGTTGCTGACGCCGGACGACATCGCCAGCCTCGCCGTCTTCCTGCTGTCCGACGCCGCCGGCCCGATGACCGGCGCGGTTGTCGACCAGGAGCAGGCGGTGATCGGGGCGAACCGGTGAGCGCTTCCACCGAAACGCTTGGGCCGGCGCTGCTCGACCGCTTGCCGGCCTCGGTCCAGACACCGTCCTATGACCGTACGCTCCTGGCGCGCGGCATGGCGCATCTCGGCGTCGGCGCCTTCCACCGCAGCCATCAGGCCGAATACACCGACGATCTCATCTCGCTGCGCTTCGACCGCTGGGGCATCGTCGGCATCAACATCCGTCCGCCCAGCCTTGCCGACACGCTGGGACGGCAGGGCGGGCTCTACACAAGGCTGATCCGCGAGAACAGCCATATCGAGGCACGTGTGATCGGCAGCATCGTCCGGGTGGTCGACAGCCAGGAGAGTGCCGCACCGGCGCTGGGTGTGCTGATCTCTCCCGATATCGAGTTGGTGACGATGACGGTGACCGAAAAAGGCTATTGCCACGTCCCGTCCAGCGGCGAACTCGACCTTGGCCATCCCGACATCGTCCACGACCTCGCCAACCCCGAGACGCCGCGCAGCGTCCCCGGCCTGTTGGTGCGGGCGCTGGAGCAGCGCAGGGCCACAAATGGGCGGCCGCTGACACTGCTGTCCTGCGACAACATTCCGGCCAATGGCGTTATCCTGGCCAATGTCGTGCAGACCTTCGCCAGGCAGCGCGGCAATGGCTTGGCCGCGTGGATCGCAGCCAATACCGCCTTCCCTTCGTCAATGGTCGACCGCATCGCGCCGGCGGTGACGCAAGATGACATCGATAGTGTCGAACAATGGTTCGGCTACCACGATGCCGCCGTCGCTGTCGGTGAGCCGTTCCGGCAGTGGGTGATCGAGGAAAAATTCGCCGGCCGCATGCCGCTCTGGGATCTGGTCGGCGCCACCTTCGTCGACGACGTCACGCCGTTCGAGCATCTCAAGATGCGGGTGCTGAACGGCGCCCAGACGACACTGGCGACGCTCGGCGTGCTGGCCGGGCTCGAGCACACATCGGACGCCATAGCCAACCCGCTGCTGTCGGACTTCATCCGGCGCATGCTGGTCGAGGAGACGCTGCCGACGCTGATGCCGGTATCCGGCGTCCTGCCGCTTGCCTATGTCGAGCAGAGCCTTGCCCGGCTGAAGAACACCGCGATCCGCCACCGCAACCACCAGGTCGCCACCGACGGTTCGCAGAAGATCGTGCAGCGCCTGCTCAACCCGATCCGCGACCGGCTCGCAATGGGCCAGAGCATAGGCCTCCTGTCGGTGCCGGTCGCCGGCTGGATGGCCTATCTCATCCATGCTTCCGCACGCTTCGGCAAACGCTGGCCGGTGTTGGATCCCTATGCCGGCAAGGTCGCCGCAATCGCCGATGCGACCGGTCACGATGCCAGCGCGCTGGTGTCCGCCATCCTTGCCATCGACGGGATATTCGACCCCGGCCTTGCCGCCGACGATACGTTCCGCGCGGCCGTCACATCGGCGCTGGGCGACCTGCTGTCGGACGATCCGATGGCGGCTGTCCGGCACAGTCTTGAACAAGATGAGGTCGCGAGGTTGAAGCGATCCAAACAATCGGCATTATAGTCGTCGGGTCTAGGGAGGCAGAATGAAACTTGGAGTTCTTACAGCACCGTTTGCGGAGACGCCGCTTGGCGAGGTCGCCGGCTGGGCGCACTCGGCCGGCTTCGAGGCGCTGGAAATCGCCTGCTGGCCGAAGACCTCCGGCGCGACGCGGCGCTATGCCGGCACCAGCCATATCGACGCCGCCTCCACCTCGCCCGCGCAGGCCAAGGAGATCGTCGCCTCGCTGACGGAAAAGAAGCTGACGGTCTCCGGCCTCGGCTACTACCCCAACCCACTGCATCCGGACCCTGCCCATCGCGAGGCCGTCATCGGCCATCTGAAGAAGGTCATCGTGCTGGCCGCCAATATGGGCGTGCCGGTGGTCAACACCTTCTGCGGTGGCGATGCCTCGAAGACCGTCGACGTCAACTGGCAGGACGCGCTGAAAGTCTGGCCCGAGACCGTCGCCTATGCGCGCGATCACGGGGTAAAACTCGCCTTCGAGAACTGCCCGATGATCTTCAGCTATGACGAATGGCCGGGCGGGCACAACATCGCCTATTCGCCGCTGGTCTGGCGGCGCATCCTCGAAACCTGGGGCGGCGAGGTCGGCATGAATTTCGACCCCTCGCACCTGGTCTGGCAAATGATCGACCAGGGCCGCTTCATCAAGGAGTTCGGCCCCTACATGCTGCATGTCCACGCCAAGGATTTGATGATCGATCATGATAATTTGTATGAGCGCGGGATCCTTTCCGCCGGGATAGGCTGGCAGGTGCCGCGCATGCCGGGATTGGGCGATGTCGACTGGAGCGGCTTCTTCTCCGGCCTCTACCGCGCCGGCTATGACGGCTCGGTCATCATCGAACATGAGGACAGGCGGTTTGAAGGCAACGACGATGCGGTGAAGCGGGGCTTCCTGCTCGCCCGCGACGTGCTGCGCCCCTTCGTCAAATGACGAGGTGAATGACTTGGTCTGAACCTGCCGAAGGGTCTGACCCTGAGACGAAAAACAACAATGTGGAGGAGTACTGACATGAAGAAAATACTGACCATGGTCCCGTTGCTTGCGGGCGCTGCCTTGCTGGCATCGATGGGCGTGTCGTCGGCCGAAGCCAAATATACGATCGGCATTTCCAACACCGTGCAGGGAAATGGCTGGCGCGAGGAAATGGTCTGCGCCATGAAGGCGCAGGCGCTGGCTTCGGGCGAAGTGACGAAGCTCAACATCGCCCACCGCAACACCGATGCCGCCGGCCAGCTCGAAGACATCCGCAATCTGATCAGCGCCAAGGTCGACGCCATCGTCGTCAACCCCGCTGATCCCGCCGGCATCAAGGCGGGCCTGGAAGAAGCCACCAAGGCCGGCATCGTCGTCGTTGCCGTCGACCAGGCGGTGACCGAACCGTCGGCCTACATCATCTCCAACAACCAGGAACAGTATGCCTATCTCGGCGCCAAATGGCTGTTCCAGCAGATGGGCGGCAAGGGCGAAGTGTTCTACATGCGCGGTGCCGCCGGCGCCTCGGCCGACAGCGATCGCGACAAAGGCTTCAAGAAGGCGCTGGCCGAAAACCCCGGCGTGAAGGTGGCGCAGGAAGTCTTCACCGGCTGGCAGCAGGATCAGGCCAAGCAGCAGATGCTGTCGTTCCTGGCCACCGGCACGCCGTTCAACGGCGTGTGGACGTCGGGCATCGACAACGTCATCGTCGACGCGCTGGTCGAATCGCAGGCGCCGCTGGTGCCGGTGGTCGGCGCCGACAATGCCGGCTTCGTCGGCCAGCTGAGCTCGGTGAAAGGTCTCGTCAGTGCAGCCGTCACCAACCCCGGCTCGATCGGCGGCGCGGGCGTGACGCTGGCGCTGCAGATCCTCGACGGCAAGAAGCCAGCGCAGCAGACCGTGCTGGTCGACCCGCAGCTGTGGGACAACGCGACCGACGAAGGCAAGGCCAAGCTGAAGGCAGCCGCCGACCCGTCGCTCAGCCCGGAATGGCCGGTCTCGATCTCGATCCCGGAGTGGACGACCTACACGAAGGAGCAGATCGTGGCCTGCAAGGGGCCGGGGGAGTAAGCCTGGTTTGAATGAACTGGCGAGGACGGCGAACGGCCGTCCTCGCCACACAGACTAGCGCTCTACGGCGCCCCCTCTGTCCTGCCGGACATCTCCCCCACAGGTGGGGAGATTGGCTGTCATCTCGGCTTTCGCTAATTTTCTACGTCGCAAGACGAGGGGCGGCGCCGGAACTGCCAATCTCCCCCCTTGTGGGGGAGATGTCCGGCAGGACAGAGGGGGCGCCGTAGAGCGCCGACATTAGTTTCTGGAACCATCAATTTTGACAACAAACCATTTGACTACCAGCCCCGTCCTCGACGCCACCGGCGTCGCCAAGAACTACGGTGCAGTTGCAGCACTTCGCAACGCGTCGCTCTCCGTCCTGCCCGGCGAAGTGCACGCGCTGATGGGCGCCAACGGCGCCGGCAAGTCGACGCTGGTGAAGATCCTCACCGGCGCCATTCCGGCGAACGCCGGCCGCATCCTGATCCGCGGCGAAGCGCGCGACATTCGCTCGCCGGCCGCCGCGCGCCGCGCCGGGCTGCTGCCCGTCTACCAGGAGCCGTCGC
Organism: Mesorhizobium sp. M0514; assembly: GCF_040321145.1. Taxonomy (NCBI): domain Bacteria; kingdom Pseudomonadati; phylum Pseudomonadota; class Alphaproteobacteria; order Hyphomicrobiales; family Phyllobacteriaceae; genus Mesorhizobium; species Mesorhizobium sp. M0514. The sequence continues at coordinate 3,649 of NZ_JAMYQZ010000104.1, read as the reverse complement.
TGATCCCCGATCTCGACGTTCTCTCCAATCTCAGGCTCACCGGCACGCCGGTCGAGCCGTTCCGCGCCTGGGTGCGCGAGCTCGGCATTGCCGACCTCGATCTGCGCGACACCGCGCGCGACATCCCGCTGGCCGTGCTGCGCGTGCTCGACCTGGCGCGGGCGCTCGCCGTCGAGCCCGACGTGCTGCTGCTTGACGAGATGACGGCGGCCCTGCCCGCCAACCTCGCCGAAAAGGTGCTGGAAGTGGTGCGCCGCCAAGGCGATTCGGGCCGCGCCGTGATCTTCATCTCGCACCGCTTCGTCGAAATCTCGGCGCTGTGCGACCGCGCCACCGTGCTGCGCGACGGCGAGACCGTCGGCGTCGTCGACATCGTGCCGGGCGTGGAAGAAAAGATCGTCGAGCTGATGCTCGGCACCCGCATCGTGAAAACCCATGTCGCTGCCCGCAGTGCCGCCGAGAAGGGCGCGCCCGCGACCACCCGGCCGCGCATTTCGGTGCGAAACCTGCGCGTCGGCGCCAAGCTCAGCGATGTCTCCTTCGATCTCGCCGACGGCGAAGTCGCCGGCGTCGTCGCGCTCGAAGGCCAGGGCCAGGACGAGTTGTTCGCCGCCCTTGCCGGCTTGATCCGGCCCTCCGGCGGCACGATCGAAGTCGATGGCCAGCCGGTGAAATTCTCGCATCCGATCGACGCCATCCGCGCCGGCATTGCCTATGTGCCGGGCGACCGCTCGGAAGCGCTCGCCATGCAGCGCTCGGTGCGCGAAAACATCGCGCTGCCTTTCAGCGCTGCCTTGCGCAACTGGGGTCCGATCAACATGCGCCGCGAACGCGCGACCGTGCTCAGCGCGATCGAGCGGCTGCAGATCGACACCCGCGCGCAAGGCGAGGTGCAGCGCCTGTCCGGCGGCAACCAGCAGAAGGTGACCATCGCCCGCTGGATCGCGGCGGATGCCCGCACCATCCTGTGCTTCGACCCGACGCGCGGCATCGATGTCGGCACCAAGCAGGAGATCTACAAGCTGCTGCGCGAACTCGCCGGCAACGGCAAGTCGGTGCTGTTCTACACCTCGGAACTCGAAGAGGTGCAGCGCGTCTGCGACCGCGTCATCGTCATCTTCGGCGGCCGCCTCGTCGACATTTTTCCGGTCGAGGAGGCCGACGAGCCTGCGCTGATGCGCGCCGCCTACGGCCTGCCGCGCGGCGCCAAGGCCGATATCGGCATATTGGCTGATCCGACCGCGAACACTTCGGCTTCGCCGGAGGCCGCGCCATGAGCCATTTCCTGCGCCGCCAAGGCTGGGTCGTCGGCCTGTTCGCCCTGCTCATCGTCCTGTTCATCGCCACCAGGATCATCCAGCCGGCCTATGGCAGCAATGATTTCGGCTCGCTCGCCCGCGCCGTTCTGCCCTATGCCTTCGCAGTCGCCGCGCAGACGGTGGTCGTCATCGCCGGCGGCATCGATCTGTCGGTCGCCGCCATGATGGCGCTGACCAGCGTCACCGCGGCGTCGATGATGAATGGCGCGAGCGAGGAATACGCGCTGTTCGTGGTGCCCTTCGTGCTCGCCATGGGTTTCGTGCTCGGCGCGCTCAACGGCCTGCTCATCGTCGTCACCCGCGTGCCCGACATTGTCGTCACCCTCGCCATGCTGTTCGTGCTGCAGGGCGCCGCCCTGCTGGTGCTCGACGCGCCGGGCGGCGGCATCGCCGAATGGCTGAAGGCGCTGATCTCCGGCACCGTGCCGATCCCCGGCCTGCCCGACGCCATAGACGCCTGGCTGCCCAAGGCCCTGCTGGTGCTGATCGTCTGCCTCTGCGTCATCTGGATACCGCTCAGGCGCTCGCGCCTCGGCCTCTCCATCTACGCCATCGGCTCCAGCGAACTGGCGGCGTTCCGCTCCGGCGTGCCGGTCAAGCGCACCCGCATCATCGCCTATGCGCTGTCCGGTCTGTTCGCCGCCTTTGGCGGCCTGGCGCTGACCATGAGCACCGGCATCGGCGCCCCCATCCCCGGCCCCTATCTGCTCGCCAGCGTCGCCGCCGTGGTGCTGGGCGGCGTCGCGCTCGGCGGCGGCAAGGGCGGCCTGCTCGGCCCGATCGTCGCCGTCTTCGTGCTGAGGCTGGTGCGAACGGATCTTACGCTGCTTGCCATCGACCCCAACGTCACCGCCATCATCGAGGGGCTGATCATGGTGGCGGTGGTGATGTTCGGCGCGTTTATCACGATGCGGGGGCGGCAGTGATGGGCGGGCTGTCGCAGAGAGACGTCAGCGTTCCTTCGCGCCCCCCTCTGTCCTGCCGGACATCTCCCCCACAAGGGGGGAGATTGGATGTCGCGACGACCTTCGCCAATCTCCAACCTTGCAAGAATGAGCGAGGCGCTGAAGCTGCCAATCTCCCCACAAGTGGGGGAGATGGCCGGCAGGCCAGAGGGGGGCGCCGTAGAGCGCCGTCCTCGCAGAACATTGGGCAAACCCCATGAGCACCACCGCCATCACCCCGGTCCCCTTCGGCCGCCGCATAAAGCGCTTCATGGCCGATCGCCCGCTCATCCCGCTGATCGTCCTGCTCGCCATCCTGGTTATAATCCTGCAGGTCCTGCGCCCCGGCATCGTCAACGAGCGCTGGATCGCCAACACCATCAAATTCGCCATCCCGCTGGCGATCCTCTCGGGATGCCAGACCATAACCATGCTGACCGGCGGCATCGACCTGTCGGTCGGCACGGTGGCGACGATGAGCGCCTTCATCATGGCCACGCAAGTGGTCAACCAGGATCCGGCGGTGGCGTTCCTCCTGGCGATGATGCCGGCGGTGCTGATCGGCCTCGTCAATGGCATCGGCGTCGGCGTCTTCCGCGTCCACCCGCTGATCATGACGCTGGGCACCAGCCTGATCGGCACCGGCTGCCTGCAGGTCTACCAGCGCACGGTGATCGCGTCGGGCGCAAAAATCCCCGACTTCCTGGCTTGGCTCGGCACCGGCGTGACATGGGGCTTCCCCAACGCGCTGCTTTTGTTCGTGCCGCTCGCCGCCCTCATCGTCTTCACGCTCGCCCGCACCGGCTTCGGCCGCCTGCTCTACGCCGTCGGCGACAATGAGCGCGCGACCCGCCTGTCGGGCGTGCAATACTGGCAGGTCATCACCGCGCTCTACGTCACCTCCAGCGTGCTCGCCGGCATCACCGGCCTGCTCTATATCGGCTTGATCAAGGCGCCGTCGCTGTCGCTCGCCGAACCGCTGGTGCTGCCCTCGGTCGCCGCCGCCGTCATCGGCGGCACCTCCATCTTCGGCGGCCGCGGCGGCTACACCGGCACCATCATCGGCGCCCTGATCCTGACCGTGCTGACAACACTGCTGACCATCCTGCAGATGCCGGAGGGGGCACGGCGGATCTTGTTCGGGCTGATCGTGCTGTTCGTGACGGCGGCGTATTTGCGGATTGTGGAGGAGCGGTAGGGGGCCGAGGCCAGCGCCAGCCCCCACTCCGTCTCGGCTCGCCGAGCCACCTCTACCCCCACGTCCGTGGGGGAGAGGAAATGCCAAGCTTTTCGAGCGAAGAAAAAACTCAACACTGTCGAGGCCGCAACCTCGAAAATTAGCGTTTCCTCTCCCCCACGAATGTGGGGGTAGAGGTGGCTCGGCGA
>NZ_JAMYQZ010000103.1:0-18964 GCF_040321145.1 Mesorhizobium sp. M0514 | reverse complement strand
GATGGAGACAGTCAACGAGTTGTTCATGCGGGTGACGCTGACCTTCGGCTATATGGAGCAGCCCAACATTCCGCGCGCGCTGGCGATCTGCCGCAAGCAGGGCTGGAAGTTCGACATCATGACGACGTCGTTCTTCCTGTCGCGGCGCTCGCTCAAGGCATCGCCCAATTCCGGCATGCCGGTGTGGCAGGACAAGCTGTTCATCGGGCTCGCCCGCTCGGCGGCCGATGCGACGGAGTATTTCCAGATCCCGACCGGACGTGTGGTCGAGATCGGCACGCAGGTGGCGATCTGAGGGTCTCGAACGGATAAATCGTCGAGGAGGCTAATATGAGCGGCGAATTGGTGCTGGTCACCGGCGGGTCCGGCTTCCTCGGCGCTCACTGCATCCTCGAACTGTTGAAGGCCGGCTACCGCGTCCGCACCTCCGTGCGATCGGCCAGGCGCGAAGCCGATGTGCTCGCCATGCTCAAGGCAGGTGGCACGGAGCCCGGTGACGCCCTTTCATTCGCCCATGCCGATCTGATGGCCGACGCAGGCTGGCCGGCGGCGGTGGCCGGCTGCGATTACGTGCTGCATGTCGCATCACCTTTTCCGCCCGGCGTGCCCACGCATGAGGATGACCTGATCCTTCCGGCACGCGAGGGCGCGTTGCGCGTGCTGCGGGCGGCGCGGGATACCGGGGTCAGGCGCGTCGTGCTCACCTCATCCTTCGCGGCCGTCGGCTATGGCAAGATGCGCGCGGATGGGCAGCCTTTCAACGAGGAAAACTGGACCGATCCGGCAGGCAAGGTCAGCGCCTATGTGAAGTCCAAGACGCTCGCCGAGCGCGCGGCCTGGGATTTCATCGCCGAGCAGGGCGGCGCGCTGGAACTTGCGGTCGTCAATCCCGTTGGCATCTTTGGACCGGTGCTCGGCGCCGACCATTCGACCTCGACCGAATTTGTCCAGCGCATGCTGAACGGCGCCGTGCCTGGGCTGCCGCGCCTGTCCTTCGGCGTCGTCGACGCGCGCGACGTGGCGGATCTGCATGTTCGCGCCATGACCCACCCCGCCGCCAAGGGCGAACGGTTCCTCGCTGTCGCCGGCGATTTCATGACGGTGCGCGAGATCGCGCAGACCCTGAAGACGCGGCTCGGGCCGGCGGCGTCGCGCGTCTCGACGCGGGAGTTTCCCGATTGGCTGGTGCGCATCATCGGGCTGTTCAATCCGGAAGCGGCACAGCTCGCAACGGAACTGGGCAAGATCAAGAACGCCACCAACGCCAAGGCGGTGCGCGTGCTCGGCTGGGCGCCACGCTCGCGCGAAGATGCTTTGATTGCCACGGGCGAAAGCCTGATCCGGCTGGGACTGGTCAAGCGACGTAAGTAATTGTGCGGGAGGCCGAATCGTAAGGGCTCGGCGTCCCGCAACGGCAGCTTTCAGCCGGCCAGTGCAGCCTTGTTCGTCTCCAGAAACTGCTTCAGCGGCACCGACTTTCGGCCGGAGAGTTTTTCGACCGCGTCGGTCACCATGCCGAGGTCACCTGCGCGGGCGGCAGCGTCGAACGACACCAGCACCTTTGCGAAGGGTTCAGGCAGGCCGGCCGACTTCATTCCCTCGGTCAGGGCTTCGTCGGAAAGCTGGATGACCTGGATCGGCTTGCTGGTGACTTCGGTGACCAACGCCGCCACTTCGGCAGCCGTATACGCACTGGGGCCGGTCAGCGTGTAAGTCGCGCTTTCGCTGCTGTCCGAGGCGAGCCCCGCTGCGATCGCCGCCGCGAAATCGTCGCGCGTGCCGTAGGAAATGGCGCCGTCGCCGGCGGAGGTGTACCACTGACCCGATGCCAGAACCTGCGGCAACGCCATGAACAGGTTCTCGTTATACCAGCCATTGCGGAAGATCGTGTAGGGGATGCCGCTCGCCTTGATCGCCTGTTCGGTGTCGTAGTGGTCGGGCGCGAAAACAACCGGCGAACCAGGCTCGGGGTTGGGCATCGAGGTGTACAGCAGGTGGCCGACGCCAGCCTGTTTGGCCGCGGTCACCGCCGCAAGCTGCTGCTCGCGCCGCTTCCCCTGTACCTCAAGTTCGTTGGTCGAGATGACGAGTGCCCGGTCGGCTCCCGCGAAGGCCTCGGCAAGCGATTGCGGGTCGTTGAAGTCAGCGGCTCTGACGACGACGCCGCGCGCCGCCAGATCGGCAAGGTTGGCGGGTGTACGGGTGGTGGCGATGATGCGGTTTGCGGGGACCTTTAATGTGTCCAGCAGGTGGTTGATGACGCCGCGGCCAAGCTGGCCGGAAGCGCCGGTGACGAGAAGGGTTGCGGTCATGGGGGATCCTGAAATTGCGCCGGGTGGCGGGTGCTTCTGACAGTCTCAAAAAGAGACCAGCACTAAAATAAGAATTGACCGGCCACCGTAAAGAAGGCAGTTTTTAGGGAGGTAGGCACCGCCAGGGAACCAGCAGCCATGGACGGCAAGGTCGTCAATCTGAGAACCAAGCTCAATATATTCAAAGCCACCAGCGATGGCGCAAACATTGCCGATTGCCCGGTTCGCGACGTGATGCAGGGTGTGAACGGCAAATGGAGTTCGCTGCTGATGGCGGCGCTCGCCGAGCAGCCCTATCGTTTCGGCGAGTTGCGGCGCCTGGTACCCGACATCTCGCAGCGCATGCTGACCCAGACGCTCCACGATCTGCAGCGCGACGGCTTTGTTCATCGCGAAGTGTTCCCGACCAAGCCGCCAAGCGTCGAATACAGCCTGACCGATCTCGGCCGTTCGATGTTCGGCGCCTTGCATCAACTGATCCTGTGGGCCGAACTCAACCATGGTGCGGTGCGCAAGGCGCGCGCTGCCTTCGACGCCGGTGGCTGATATTTTGGTCCATGCAGCAATGGCTTGATTTGACAATGGCGCTGAAGGATTGTCCCGCCAGTGGTTGGGCGCAATGGAAAAATCTCTAGACATCGCGATTGCGGGCGCCGGCCCGGCGGGGCTCGCCACCGCGCTCTTTCTCAAGCGTGCGGGCCATAACGTCACCATCTTCGAACGTTTCGAGGAGCCCAAGCCCGTCGGCTCCGGACTGATCCTGCAGCCGACCGGGCTGAGCGTGGTTGCCGATCTCGGCCTGCTCGACGACATTCTGGCGCTCGGCAGCCGCATCGAGCGTCTGCATGGCGCCGATGCCTCGACCGGCCGCACCGTGCTCGCCGTGCGCTACGACGCGCAGCCTGGCGGCCGCTTCGGGCTGGCGGTGCACCGGGCGGCGCTGTTCAACGTGTTGTTCCGCGCCGCGCAGCGCCAAGGCATCGCCATCGAAACCGGTGTCGAGATCGAGGCGCTGGACGTCGGTGAGCGGGCAAGCCTGATCTTCGACAAGAGCCGAACGGTGGGGGGCCGCAGGGCAGGGCCGTTCGACCTCGTCGTCGACGCCAGCGGCTCGCGTTCGAAGCTGCGCCGGTGCCTCAACGATCCGGCCGAGCCGCGGCAGCTCACTTACGGCGCGTTCTGGGCCTCGCTCGGCTGGCGCCAAGGCTTCGACGAAAATGCGCTGCTGCAGCGCTACGACAAGGCCAGCGTGATGATCGGCGTCCTGCCGATCGGCCGACCGGAACCGGGCGGGGAAAAGATGGCGGCGTTCTTCTGGAGCCTGAAGCCGGCGGATGCCGAAAACGTGCGCGCGGCAGGGCTCGACGCATGGAAGGCGAGACTGGTCTCGCTGTGGCCGCAGTGCGAGGCGTTCACCAGCCAGATCGACAGCTTCGACCAGCTGTCGCTGGCGCGCTACGGCCACCACACGATGAAGCTGCCGGCTGGCCGCAGGCTGGCCGTGATCGGCGATGCCGCGCATTCGACCAGCCCGCAGCTCGGGCAAGGCGCCAACATGGCGCTGCTCGACGCGGCAGCACTCAGCCATGCCTTGGCACAAACGGGCAACGTCGAGGCAGCGCTGGAAAGCTACGCCCGGGCGCGGCGATGGCATGTTTGGATCTTCCAGCTGCTGTCGCTGGCGCTGACGCCGTTCTACCAGTCGGACGGCACGATGCTGCCCTTCTTCCGCGACAGGCTGGTGGCAACCATCGCCAAAATCCCGCCAGTGCCAAGCGTGCTTGCCTCGATGGTGGCCGGCACGCTGATCGATCCGTTCAGGCGGATCGGGCTAGAGGAGGTGCACTGGCCAGATCATCGGGCGGGATCAGGGTCGAGAGAAACGAATTTCTCGCACGCAGGAATAGACGCAGCCGCTGCGGATAGTCCGGCGCCACGGCACCCTTGATCGAGGCGCGTTCGCTCAACGCCTTGCGCCAGGCCTGGACCAATGGCTTGCCGTCCAGAATGCCGAAATTGCCGATCCGGTCGAAGGCGTCGAGATAGCGGAAGACCGGGCCGTAGACGGCGTCGACGAGGCAAAAGCGCTGGCCGCTGAACCACGGTCCGGCCTGGTCGGCCAATTCGTTCTCGACACGATCGAACATGGCTGACAGCGCTGCGGATTCCGCCAGGAAGGCGGCCTCCGTCGATGCCGAGTAGAACCGGCCGATGGCGTTCAATGTCGCTGAGCCGAACTCGATCCAGGCGCGATGCCGGGCACGGGCGTAGGCGTCGGCCGGATGCAGAGGATTGGCTTGCGTCTCCTCGAGGAATTCGAGAATAACGGCAGATTCGAAGATCACCGTCTCCTCGCCATTTGCGTGGACGATCAGCAGCGGCACCTTGCCCAGCGGCGAAATCGCCTTGAACCAGTCCGGCCTGTTGGCGAGGTCGATGGTGACACGCTCGAACGGTACGCCCTTCTCGGCCAGCGAGATCGCCGCGCGCTGCACATAGGGGCATAGATGATGGCTGACGAGAATGAGCTTGCCAGTCATTTCATTCTTCTCAGTCATTTCATTCTTCTCAGGCATGTCACTCTCCCCAGACATAGTTCAACGCGCCGTCCTCGACGCGCGTCGACAGGAACATCAGTCGCGACGCTTTTGGCGCCGGACCTTCGATCCGGTCGCCTGATGTCATGTCGAAGGCGGCGCCGTGCCATTGGCAGACCAGCTTGCCGTCCTTGCAGTCGAGCGGCCCGCCGAAATGCAGGCAGACATTGGCGGCGGCGCGGATGCGCTCACCGCTGCGCCAAATATGGACCTCGCGGCCGAAGAATGGCGCGATCAGGCTGCCCGTCTGTGGGACGTCGGCGACTTTGCAAATTTCGTGTTTCATGGATCTTTCCCGGATCGATGCAGTTGCATGCATATAGATGCAAGTGCATTGACCGTCAAGCTTGATGCAACTGCATCTATCGCCTAGAATGGGTCATGGCCAAAACAACCACGCCTTCGCCCGAAGCCGTCAAGGCCTGGGCCCGCCTGATGCGGGTTTCGCGCCAGCTCATCGAAAAGGCGGAAGAGGCTTTGAAGACTAGCGGCTTGCCGCCGCTCGACTGGTATGACGTGCTGCATGAACTCGCCGAGGCGGGTGAGGGCGGGCTGCGGCCATTTCAGCTGACCGAGCGCACTCTGTTTGCGCAGTATAATATCTCGCGGCTTCTGGCGCGGCTCGAGGCCGAAGGACTGGTCGAGAAACTCAGGGTTGCCGACGACGGCCGCGGCCAAACCATCCGCATCTCGGCCAAGGGCCGTGAGACCAGGCGACGGATGTGGGCTGTCTATGGACGGTCGATTGCGGAATTGGTCGGCGCAAAACTCTCCGCGGAGGAGCTGAAGATACTGGCGAGCCTGCTTGGAGAGCTGCGCCATCCGCCCGCCGATGATTGATCCGTCAGAATCTCGTGGTTTGCTCGGCGGCTCTCACGTCGACGATTTTTCTACCTGACCCCTTGCGTCGAGCATAGGATTGCGCAATATGCCGAACCGTAACGTACGGTACGCCGTTTGAGGCGACCCGGCGACCTCATCGAATGGGCGGAAATTGTTGCAGGCAAGCGCCGACATCGATACCAGCGAAGTGCTGACAGAGCGGCAAAAGGCCGTCCTGGACGCGGCTTTGCGGCTGCTGGTCGAGGAGGGCGAAAATCTGACCATGACGGCGGTGGCGCGCCGCGCCAGCTGCTCGAAGGAAACGCTCTACAAATGGTTCGGCGACCGCGACGGACTGCTGACGGCGACCGTGCAGTGGCAGGCATCGAAAGTGCGCGTGGTGCCGGTCGACGGTGAGCGGCTGGATCTTGCCTCGCTGACGGCAAGCCTGGAAGGCTTCGCCTCGGACTGGCTGAAGGTGATTTCGAGCGATACCTCGATCGCGCTGAACCGCGTCGCGGTCGGCCATGCCGGATCCGGAAAGGACGATCTCGGCGCCATCGTGCTGGAGAATGGCCGTTTCGCGCTGGCCAGACGGCTGAAGCCGGTGCTGCTTGCCGGCAAGCAGGCCGGGCTGCTCGACTTTACGGACGCCGAAATGGCGTTCCGGACCTTTTTCGGGCTGGTCGCCCGCGACGTGCAGATCCGTCTCCTGCTCGGCGACAGGCTGGAATTGACTGAAGCGGCGATCGGCGGCGATGCCGCCCGGGCGACGCAGCAGTTTCTCGCTCTTTATGGAGCAAAAACCGGGCCGCAAGGCCTCTAATCTCTACGGGAAGGAAGCAAAAGATGCGTGTCTATTACGATCGCGACGCCGATCTCAATCTGATCAAGGGCAAGAAGGTCGCCATTATCGGCTATGGCAGCCAGGGCCGGGCGCACGCGCTCAACCTCAAGGATTCCGGCGCCAAGGAAATCGCCATCGGCCTCAAGGCGGGATCGGCGACCGCCAAGAAGGTCGAGGCTGACGGGCTCAAGGTGATGAGCGTGGCGGACGCTGCCAAATGGGCCGATTTGATGATGATGGCGACGCCTGACGAATTGCAGGCCGACATCTACAAAAACGAAATCGCGCCAAACATTCGTGACGGCGCCGCGATTGCCTTCGCGCACGGCCTCAACGTGCATTTCGGCCTCATCGAGCCGAAGTCGACCGTCGATGTCGTCATGATCGCGCCGAAAGGCCCCGGCCACACGGTGCGCGGCGAATACCAGAAGGGCGGCGGCGTGCCGTGCCTGGTCGCCGTCAACCAGGATGCTTCCGGCAACGCGCTCGATCTCGCTCTGTCCTACGCCTGCGGCGTCGGCGGCGGCCGTTCGGGCATCATCGAGACCAATTTCCGCGAGGAATGCGAGACCGATCTGTTTGGCGAGCAGGTCGTGCTCTGCGGCGGCCTGGTCGAACTGATCCGCGCCGGTTTTGAGACGCTGGTGGAAGCCGGCTATGCGCCCGAAATGGCCTATTTCGAGTGCCTGCACGAGGTCAAGCTGATCGTCGACCTGATTTATGAAGGCGGCATCGCCAACATGAACTACTCGATCTCGAACACCGCCGAATGGGGCGAATATGTCTCGGGCCCGCGCATCATCACCGCCGAGACCAAGGCCGAGATGAAGCGCGTGCTGAAGGACATCCAGACCGGTAAGTTCACCTCGGAATGGATGCAGGAATACCGCGCCGGCATGTCGCGCTTCAAAGGCATCCGCCGCAACAATGACAGCCACCAGATCGAGGAAGTCGGCGCCAAGCTGCGCGCCATGATGCCCTGGATTTCCAAGAACAAGCTGGTCGACAAGGCCAAGAACTAACCCGCAGTCGTCGGGATTGGGAGCAAAGAGCCGGCGGAGCGATCCGCCGGCTCTTTCATGCCGGTTTATCGATCAGGATACTCAGCCATAGTGCCAATGGGGCTTCGGCTCGGTGCCGGTGAACTCGACGCCGATGCGGTCGTCGCGGCGCCAGCGCACGATGGCCTTGTAGCCGATGCCGTCGACCGGCACATAGAGCAGGAACTCGTCCGGGACGCGCGCGTCTATAGACACTTTCAGCTCGGCGCCGCCGGCATGCATGTTGCGCACCGTGCACTTGACCTCGGAATTGGTGAGGCCGGTCAGAATCGTCGCGCCTTTCAGCACGCGCTGCCGGTGTTTGTTTCGCAATTCGTTGTCGGCCATGACGGCACGTCCTTCGCGACCGGATCGGCGCGATCGTCAGATGGGGCACGATATCACGGATAGGCTGAGCCGATAAACATATGGTTAGCGGTGACCGAGACCAGCCGTCTTTCCCAAATGAAAACGGCGCCGCGATGGGGCGGCGCCGTCGTGTATTGTCGTTTATAGTTCAGCTGTAGGGCGACCAGCATTGCTGGCGCGGGCCACCATAGGGCTGGAACGTGTTGTCCCAGGCCCGGTAGGACCGATAGCGGTCGTAGCACCACTGGACATGGGCGCTGGACAGACGCTGCGTGCGGTAATAGCGGCGGGGCGCCGGCTGCACGTAATAGCCGTCATTGTAATAGCCGTTGTTGTAGTAGCCGTTGTTGTAGATGCTGCCGAGGCCGAGACCCAGGCCGAGGCCGAGAACTGCTGCGGCGCCGCTGTCAAAATCACGGCCGCGATGGTGACGGTGATGGCGCCAGCGCCAGTTGTCGCCGCCGTTCCAGTTGCCGCCATTCCAGTTGCCGTTGTTCCAGTTGCCTGACCGGGCAAAGTGACGGCCGTCGTGGCGGCGCCACTGCCAATCGTTGAAGGAGCGGCGGTCATTGCCGCCCGCCCAGCTGTCGCGAACCGGTGTGATGTCAGACAATGCGGTGCTTGTCGGCACCGCCAGGTTTGGCTGCAGGATCGGGCCGGCGGCGGATGGCGCCGTGAGACCCGAGAAAAGACCGAGCGCTAACAGCCCGGATTTGACTGTGGACGAAAAGAGCGAGCTCATTGCACTCTCCAAGTGATACAGGCCCCACGCCCGGATACCCCAGGGAAGTGGCCTATTGATGGACCTTGGCGTCTGAACGGAGGATGAACGGAAAGGTTCCATCAGCCATGACAAGCAGCCCTTGTTTTCATGGGCGCTTGCAGGCAAAGGTCAGTCCATGTCGCTGCGCCTCGCCACTTTCAATGTCGAAAACCTGATGAACAGGTTCGATTTCTCGGGCTTCCGCAACCAGCTCAACGAAGACCGCACGCTGGCGCTTTTCGACATCCAGAGCGAAGCCGAATACCGGATGCTGGAGCAGGCGCGCGCCATCGCGCAATCCGACGATACGCGCCAGTTGACCGCGCTCGCCATTGCCGCCACCCGTGCGGACATCATCTGCATGCAGGAGGTCGACAACATCGAGGCGCTGAAGGCCTTCGAGTACGGCTATCTCTTCAAGATGGTGGGCGAGGGTTACCGGCAGAAATACACCACCGCCGGCAATGATTCGCGCGGCATCGACGTTGCCGTGATGATGCGCAACGAGACCGCGCAAGGTCAGCCGATCGAGTTCGTGCGCATGACCAGCCATGCCTATGTCACGTTCGAGCAGTTCGGATTGCACACGCCTGAACTCGAGGCGCTCGGCAACCTGGCCAATGAACGCATCTTCCGGCGCGACTGCCTGGAGGTCGACATCAAGGTCGGCGGCGTGCCGCTGACGCTTTACCTCGTCCATTTCAAATCGATGGGCTCGCCGCGCAATGGGCTCGACGGCCGCGAGGCGACGATGCCGGTGCGCATCGCCGAGGCGCAAGCGGTGCGCCGCATTATCGACGAGCGCTTCGGCAAAGAGCACGCAGCCGACAAAAACTGGGCGATCTGCGGCGACATGAACGACTACCGGCAGCGGGTGAAGATCGAGGGCGACGCTATCGACGGCTACCGCTTCCAGGTGATCGACGAGAGCCAGTCCTGTATCGATGTGCTCACCGCCGGCGGCTTTTGCGAGAATGTCGTCGAACGCCGGCCGGAGATGGACCGCTGGAGTTTCTACCACACGCGCGGGCCGAAGGAGCGGCATCTGTGCCAGCTCGACTACATCCTGCTGTCGAAAGGGCTGGCGGCGAAGAATGCGACGGCGGTTCCCGACATCATCCGCAACGGCCAGCCCTGGCGCACGATCTTTCCGGCCGGACAGGCGGTGGAGCGCTTTCCGCGCGCCGGCTGGGACCGGCCGAAGGCGTCGGACCATTGTCCCGTCGCAATTACCCTGGACATGGCTTGAGCACGGTGAGCTTCGACCTGCCGCGCAACGTCATCCTGCCCGTCGACGAAATCGACGTCCGGCTCGACCCCGGCCCGCATCCGTTCGAGCGCGACAACGCGCAGGCGATCACTGACAACTGGCGGCGCGAGGTCACGGCCAATCCGGCGTTGTTCGACGGCACGGTGGTGCTGCTCTCGGCGCTCGCCTGGCGCGACAAGCGGATCGTCGGGCGTTGTCACGCGGTGAAGTACTCGACCTTCCTGCTGTGGCGAAAGAACCGGCAGGGGACGGGCGCCGAGCATGCCTATGGCCACGCCATGCTGGTCGCCGGCGACAACGCCCTGGTGGCGATCCGCATGGGCGCGCACACGGTCCCGGCCGGCAGTGTCTACTTCGCTGCCGGCTCGTTCGAGCCGATCGATTTTCGCGATGGCCGCGTCGATGTCGATTTCAACATGATCCGTGAAGTGCGCGAGGAGACCGGGCTTGACCTGACAGGCGCTGCGCGCGGCAAGCGCTACCATGCGCTGTCGACTTCGACCGGCACGGTCCTCTTCCGCCGCTACCACGTCGATGCGCCGGCCGACGAGGTTGCGCGGCGCATCGGCGCCTTCGTCGCGACCGAGACCGAGCCGGAGATCGAGGGGCCGGTGATCATCCGCCACGCCGCCGACCTGCCGGAAGGGCTGGCACCGCATATGAAGCCGCTGGTCGAGTGGCATTTTGGCGGTGGCGGGGGCTAACGGCGCGGATTGTTCTGCGCCGCCTTGCGGTCGTTGCGGGCGGCGACGAGGAACAGGATAACGCCGATGCCCAGCAATCCACCCATGACCATGCCCATCGTCTGGCCGACGACTGCCTGAAAATCGGCGGTGACACGATCGGGATTGGCCATGCCGTAGCGGGCGAGATACCACCAAAGTCCCGCAAGGGCGCCTTCGATGATCACCATCGTCAGAATTAGCCGCGCCTTCTTGCTCATTGCAACTCCTTGACTAGATGCTTTGCTCTAAAATTAGCATCGCAGACCGGACGACAACAAGTATTGCCGATGTCGACAAGCACCCATCCTTGTGGATAGCGGTTGGTTGCGGTGGAGCTGATCTGGCGCTTATTCGTGGCGCAGCGCGTCGATCGGGTCGAGCCTGGCGCCGCGCAGCGCCGGGAAGAAGCCGAACACCATGCCGATCAGCGCCGAAAAACCGACGGCGAGCAGGATGACCGCCGGGCTCGGCGCAAACGGTATGGCCAGCGTTGCCGAGGCGAGGCCGGCCAGCGCCAGGCCGATCAGGATGCCGATAATGCCGCCGAGCAGCGACAGCACCGTCGCCTCGACCAGGAACTGGATGAGGATGTGCTTTTCATGCGCGCCGATGGCGAGCCTGATGCCGATCTCGCGGGTGCGCTCAGTGACCGAGACCAGCATGATGTTCATGATCCCGATGCCGCCGACCAGCAGGCTGACGCCCGCGACGGCGCCCAGCATGCCGGTCATGGTGGTGGTGGCGCTGGCCATGGCGTCGGCGATCTGGGTCATGTCGCGGATCGAGAAATCGTCTTCGCGGTCCGGCGTGATGCGGCGGGTGTCGCGCAAAATGTCCTCGACTCGCGGCTGCAATTCGGTGGTCGGCGTGCGGTCGTCGGCGGCGACGTAGATGTTGTCGATGTCGCGGTTGCCGGCGATGCGGCGCTGATAGGCGGCAAGCGGCATCAAGACGACATTGTCCTGGTCCTGGCCGAAGCCGGTATAGCCCTTGGGTTCGAGCAGGCCGATGATCTTGCACGAGGTGCGGTTGACGCGGATGATCTCGCCCTCGGGTTCGCCGGCGCCGAAGAATTGCTGGCGCACCGTCTCGCCGATCAGGCAGACGCCGGTGCCCGAGCGTGTCTCCGAATCGCTGAATGGGCGGCCCGACACCAGCTTCCAGTCGCGGGCGTCGAGATAGGCGCTGTCGGTGCCGGTGACGCCCGAGGTCAGGCTCTCGGTGCCGAAGATGACGCGGACTTGTTTCTGCGACGCCGGCGCGATGGCGCGCGCACCGGTCAGATGCGCGACGAGGGCGGCTACATCCTTGTCGGCCAGAGGCCGTACCGCCTGGTCGAGCCCGCCTGGTCCGCCAGTGCCTGCCGGGCGGCCGGAACGGACGACGAGCAGGTTCGAGCCGAGCTTGGCGATGTCCGATTTGACCTTGGCGGTGGTGCCGGAGCCGATGGTCAGCATGGCGATGACGGCGGCGACACCGATGACGATGCCGAGCAGCGTCAGGAACGAGCGCAGCACATTGCGGCGGATGGAGCGCAGAGAGAGGCGGACGGTTTCCCAGATCATGACGCCAACTCCGACTTGGCCGTGTCGGACGCGACGTGGCCGTCGAGGAAGCGGATGGTGCGCTCGGCATAATCGGCGACATCGGCCTCGTGGGTGACCATGGCGATGGTCAAGCCGAGCTCCCGGTTCAGCCGCGTCAACAACTCCATGATCTCATGCGTGCGGGCGGTGTCGAGATTGCCGGTCGGCTCGTCGGCGACGAGCAGCGTCGGCCTGGTGACGATGGCGCGCGCGATCGCCACGCGCTGTTGCTGACCACCGGAGAGTTCGGCCGGCGTGTGATGTTCGCGCCCGACCAGGCCGACCTCCGCCAGCGCCTGCATGGCAAGATCGCGGCGCTCGCGGGCCGGCGCGCCGCGATAGATCAGCGGCAGCTCGACATTTTCCGCCGCCGTGGTGCGCGGCAACAGATTGTAACCCTGGAAGACGAAGCCGATATAGAGATTGCGCAGAAGCGCCCGGCGGTTGCGGTCGAGCCGCCCGGCGTCGATGCCCATGAAGGAGTAGGTTCCGGCCGTCGGCGTGTCGAGGCAACCGATGATGTTCATCGCGGTCGATTTGCCCGAACCGGACGGGCCCATGATGGCGACGAATTCGCCACGCTGGATGGCGAGGTCGACGCCGGCCAGCGCATGGACCTTGGCTTCGCCCTGGCCATAGCTCTTCCAGACCGTGTCGAAACCGATGAGGCCCGCCATGGCGTCAGCTCCGCAGCTGCGAGGTCGTGATAACCTCTGCACCTTCATCCAGCCCGGAGGTGATCTCGGTCAGTTCGCCGTCGGTGGAGCCGATCTTCACGTTGACCGGGTGCGGCCGGCCGTTCTCCAGCACATAGAGCGTGCGTGAGCCGTCGGTGGGCGCCTTCACCGGCTGGCGGCGGTTGCCGCCACGACCCATGCGGCCGGTGAACAGATCGCTGAGGCTCCACGCGCGGGCAGCAGGTGCCGATGGCCGATAGCGAAACGCTGTTGAAGGCACGGTGAGCACGCTCTTGGCCTGCCTGGTGACGACCGAAACCGTGGCGGTCATGCCGGGCCGCAGCAAAAGCTCGTTATTGTCGACTTCCAACCGTGCATTGTAGGTGACGACGCCGTCGGTGGTGACCGAGGCGTAGGAGATGTCGCGGATCTCGGCGTCGAACGGCCGCTCCGGAAAGGCATCGACGGTGAAGCGTGCATGCTGGCCTGGTTTGACCGCGCCGATATCGGCCTCGTCGACCGCCGCCACCAATTCCATGTTCCTCAAATCGGCGGCGATGATGAACAGAACCGGCGCCTGCAGCGAGGAGGCGACCGTCTGGCCGGGGTCGACGGAACGCGTCAAGACGATGCCGTCGATCGGCGCATAGATGGTGCTCTTGGCAAGGTCGGTCTGCTGCGCCTTGAGATCGGCCTGGGCGATGGCGAGATTGGCCTGCGCACTATCGAGCGCCGCCTTGGAGCGGTCGCGCGTGGCAGTCGCCGCCTCGAGCGACTGATCGGTCGCCATGCCACGCCTGGTCAGTTCGGCCGCGCGGGTGAGGGCGCTTTCGTTCTCCTTCAGGGTTACCGTGGCGTCCTCGACATTGGCGGCAGCGGCCTTGGCCGAGGCTTCGGCGCGTTCGATCTGGACCTCGAGTTTC
The DNA here is from genome assembly GCF_040321145.1 of Mesorhizobium sp. M0514. Classification (NCBI taxonomy): domain Bacteria; kingdom Pseudomonadati; phylum Pseudomonadota; class Alphaproteobacteria; order Hyphomicrobiales; family Phyllobacteriaceae; genus Mesorhizobium; species Mesorhizobium sp. M0514. Next base: position 5,033 of record NZ_JAMYQZ010000103.1, on the reverse strand, counting down.
ACCGTGTCGAGCGTCGCCAGCACGTCGCCCTTCTTGACCTGCTGGTTCTCTTCGGCCGAGACCGAGCGGATGATACCGGACAGCTCGCTTGAAATGTCGACCTGGGTGAGGGGCTGCAGCGTGCCGGTCGCCGAAACCGCGACGGTGAGGTCGGCAATGGTAGCCGGCGTGGTGGTGTAGTCGATCTTGGCCGGGGAGCCGGCAAACCACTGGTAGCCTGCCAACCCGGCGGCAAGTGCGATCAGCGCCAGCAGCGCGTAAAGCCAGCCCCGGCGGCGCGTCTTGCGCACGCCGCTCTGATCAAGCCCGAGCGCCGCCTCGATGGCGGAATCCGATTCCGTCTTTGGCAGATTGACAAGCTGGTCCACGCCGGACCCCTATGAAAGCGTAATGTCCCTAGTTGTGCACAGATCAGGCTTGGTGGTTCGAATATCAAATTAAATTTCGGCCATGTTCGGATTGAGGCGGAAGGTTTTTCAAGATGCAGACCCGCAATTACTTGCTCTACGATGTGTTTACGACGGAGCGGCTGGCCGGCAATCCGCTGGCTGTCGTGCTCGACAGCCAAGGGCTGGATACAGCCGCCATGCAGGCCATTGCGCGCGAGTTCAACCTGTCCGAATCGGTCTTCGTGCTGCCGCCGGACAATCCAAAACATCGCAACCGCATCCGCATTTTCACGCCCGACTATGAGATGCCGTTCGCCGGACATCCGACAGTTGGCGCCGCGATCGCGCTGGCCGAACTGACAGGCGAGGGCGACGCCGGCATTTTCGTGCTGGAGGAGAATATCGGCCCGGTGCGCTGCGCCGTCAGCCGGCACAATGGCGCCACCTTTGCGGAGTTCGACCTGGCCAAGCTGCCGGAACCGCTGAAGCTCGACGCCGATTCGCAAGCGATCGGCGCAGCCCTTGGCCTGGCGCCGCATGAGATCGGCTTCGAGAATCACCTGGTGTCGTTCTGGTCGGCAGGCGTGCCTTACGTCACCATCCCGGTCGCCAATCTGGAGGCTGCGGCCCGGGTCAAGCTCGACAACCAGGCCTGGTCGGAACTGGCGCCGCGCAAGAGCGAATGGGCTTTCGCCAGCCCGTATGTCTATTGCCGCCAGACGGTGAACCATGACAGCGCCTTCCATGTCCGCATGATCGTGCCGGGCACGCCGTCCTATGAAGACCCGGCGACCGGGTCGGCGGCGGCGGCCTTTGCCGGCGCCATCATGCAGTTCGATGGCCCGACCGACGGCATTTCGCAACTGTGGATCGAGCAGGGACTGGAGATGGGCCGCCCGTCACGTATCCGGCTCGAACTCACTGTCGAAGGCGGAAAACTGGCCTCCGCGCGCATTGGCGGCCATGCCATCAAGGTGGCGGAAGGCAGGCTGTTCGTGTGACCGCCAGCGGCAGTTCAGCGATTTGTCGGGAAATGATTCCGGCAGGGCTGGACAGGACCGGTATCGGCGGCTATATGCCCGCCAACGCCGGTTTTACCGGTCGAGTGGGTGCGTAGCTCAGTTGGTAGAGCAGCTGACTCTTAATCAGCGGGTCCACAGTTCAATCCTGTGCGCACCCACCAAATTTCTAGAAGAGTTGGTGGAAGACCTTGGGATGCCGGACGCGTTGACGCGCCTCGACATGCCTCAATCATGGGGCAGGTTTGCCTTAAAGTCGGCGGCCGGTAAGCCGGGTGCGCTATTTGGCGAAGGAGGGAAGGCCGCGCTGGATTAAGAAAGGCCCGGAAGCCGAAGCCGCCATCAATTAAAGCCAGTTTGAAACCACGGACTGGTGTCATACCCTAAGCGCGGACTATAATGATCCAGGAAGTTTTCGGCCCTATTTGACGGTCGCGCAACCACGGTGCCTGTCGATTTGCAATCCGGTTTCGCGGTCGGCTTGCTGCCAGCCTTCTTATGAGCTGTAGAACACGAGGTTGTAGCCTGAGCGGTGGCCACCTTTTTCTTCTCTTTCGCAACAGCTGCTCCGGTAACGGCCAATACTATTGCTACGCCAAAGACAACGAGTTTCATTGAAAACGCCCTCACCCTGCACAATCCGTAATGATTGCGCCTGGTCACCGTTACGTCAATCACATTTTGCCGGCAACGGCGGCGAATAGTGCCAGTAAAAAGAGCCTACCACAGAAGCAGCGGGCCAACCCCCAGGTGGGGAATCTTTCAGCGGCCGTGCTGTTCGAGCCACCAGCCCGGAATGCCAGTGACCGGCCCGACGATGGTCAGTGAAGGTTCGGGCCGGCGCCCTCCCGCCAAATCGCTCTAGCTACTTCTCCGAAACGCCAGCCTCGGCAAAGCTCGCCATCCTTACATGGCATTCCAGCGCCGAGCGGACGATGTTGACGGCGAGGCAGGCGCCGGAGCCTTCGCCGAGCCGCATGCCGAGGTCGAGCAGCGGTGGCAGGCCGAGCGCTTCGAGCAGGCGGCGGTGGCCGGATTCGGCTGAGACATGGGCGGCGATGGTGTGGGCGAGGCCTGAGGGGTGCAGTCGCGCCAGGGGTGCTGCGGCGGCCGTGCAGACGAAACCGTCGAGCAGCACCGGCACATTGTTGTGGCGGGCGGCGAGCGTGGCGCCGAAGATGGCGGCGAGTTCGCGACCGCCAAGGGCGGCGGCGATCTTCAGCGGGTCGGACAGCGCGTCGGCATGGCGCTTGAGGCCGGATTCAATGGCGGTGACCTTGCGCTTCAGCCCGGCATCGTCGACGCCGGTGCCGCGCCCGGTCCATTTTTCAGCGCCGCCGCCGAACAGGGCGGTCGAGATGGCGGCCGCCGGTGTGGTGTTGCCGATGCCCATCTCGCCGAAACAGACGAGGTCGAGGTCTTTCGTCACCGCGTCATAGCCAGCCGAGACGGCGGCGAGAAATGTCTTTTCATCCATCGCCGGCACGGCAGTGAAATCGCCGGTCGGATGATCGAGATCGAGCGGGATGACGTCGAGTTCCGCGCCGGCGATGCGGGCCAGCTGGTTGATGGCGGCGCCGCCGCCGGCGAAATTCGCCACCATCTGCACCGTCACTTCCGACGGGAAGGCCGACACGCCTTGCGCCGTCACACCGTGGTTGCCGGCGAACACGAAGACTTTGACGCGGTCGAGTTTCGGCATGTCGCGACCCTGCCAGCGCGCCAGCCAGGCGGCGAGAGTTTCCAGCCGGCCCAGGCTGCCTTGAGGCTTGGTCAGCGTGTCCTGGCGGCGGGCGACGGCGTTGGCGGCGGTATCGCTGCCGGCAGGCAGATCGAGACAGGCGGCGCGCAGTTCGTCGAATGATTTGAATGGCATGGGGAAGGAATCTCCGGGGAAGAATCAGGACAGGGAAACGGAAGCGACGAGCAGGACAGTGATCTCGCCCAGCTGCTGCAGGGCGCCGATCGTGTCGCCGGTGTGGCCGCCGATCTGGTTGAGGCAGAGCGCGCGCAAGGCGCTGAACACGAGAGCGAGCAAGGTCAGTGCGGCAAAGGCGCCGCCGAGCCCCAGGGTCAGAAGCGGGATGGCCCCGAGCACGGCGCCGAGAACAGCTGTCTGGGCCGAGACGGTCCCGGCGCCGGCAGACAGGCCGTCACTGCGCGCCGCCGGCGCCAGATGCATGAACGCGCCGAGCAGGCCGCGCGATGCGGCGTGGGCGGCGATCAGCGCCAAGAGCACGCCTGTCGGATTGGCCAGTTGCGACAGCGCGCTCCAGCGGATGAGCATCGACAGGCCAAGCGCCGAAGAGCCATAGGCGCCGATGCGGCTGTCGCGCATGATCTCCAGTTTTTTATCGCGTGTCTTGCCGCCGCCAAAGCCATCTGCGACATCGGAAAGCCCGTCCTCATGCAGGCAGCCCGTGGCGAGCAGGGTTGCTGCAAGCGCAAGGGCTGCTGCCGGGCCGGGGGCAAGGCCGAGCTGTACGCCCGCGGCGTAGACGACAGCACCAGCCACAGCGACGGCGAGGCCGGCGACAGGCGCCGCCCAGATCGCATCGGCCAGGCTGCGGCCACGAAGGTCGAAGACCGGCAGCGGCAGCCGGGTGAAGAAGACGAGGCAAAGCGCGACGTCGTCGAGCGCTTGCCGGGGCGAGGGCACGGAGGTCATGCACCCCTCGCAATGGCGTGGAAGAAGGTGCCGCTGACATGGCCGCGGCGATAGCCGGAGGCGCCGAGCGGATTGCCCTGGCCGTCGGCGAGATCGGCCAATGGCTCGTCATTGCCGGTCGCAATCATCTGCGCATAGTGGAATTCATGGCCGCGGATCAGCGCGCCTTGCGGCCCCAGCGGACAGGCGACGCGCAGGCGTGCCTCGCGGTAGCCGAGGTTCATCTTGCGCTTGGCAAAGCTGGTGGAATGGCCGAGCAGGCCAAGCATGGCGTGCGTCTCGCCGGCCGCGTCCTCCAGCGCTTCGCCCAGCACCATGAAGCCACCGCACTCACCATGGATCGGCTTGGTCTCGGCAAACCTGGCCATGCCAGCTCGAAAATTGGTTGCGGCCGCGAGGCTGCCGGCGTGAAGCTCGGGATAACCGCCGGGCAGCCAGCAGACATCGCAATCCTGCGCCGGTGCTTCGTCGGCGAGCGGCGAGAACGGCACGATCTCGGCGCCGGCCTGACGCCAGTGGCCGGCGACGTGCGGATAGAGGAAGGTGAAAGCGGCGTCTTCGGCGAGCGCGATTCGTTGGCCGGGCGGCTGCAAGGCATGTTCGAAACTGCCTGATGCCGGCGAAAACGGCGCGGCCAGCGCCATGATGGCGTCAAGGTCGAGGGATTTCTCGACCATGTCGGCGAGGCGGTCGAGATGCGTCATCAGGTCGGCATATTCGCCGGCCTGGACGAGGCCGAGATGGCGCTCCGGCAAATTGAGCGTGGGATCGCGCAGGATGGCACCGACGACCGGCAGGCCGAGCGTTTCGATCGCCTCGCTGCACAGCTTGCGGTGGCGCTCGCTGCCGAGACGGTTGAGCACGATTCCGGCCATGCGCACATCCGAGTCGTAGGTGGCAAAACCCTTGATTGCCAATGCGGCCGGCGGCATCGTTTCGGCCGATGCGCAATCCGCT
>NZ_JAMYQZ010000102.1:0-19217 GCF_040321145.1 Mesorhizobium sp. M0514 | reverse complement strand
CCCTACGGGTCCGACCTCCCCACAAGGGGGAGGTAAAAAGCTTACGCCGCTTCGATATTCACGGTGCGGCTGAGGCGGCGGACTTCCTCGTCGTTGAGCAGGCCGCCGGCGCGCAGCAGGCTGGCGAAACGGCCATTGCGCAGCGACAGTTCGGCGAAGCCGCCCATCTCGACCACCTTGCCCTTGTCCATGAACACGACCAGGTCGGCGTCGCGGACGGTGGTCAGGCGGTGGGCGATGATGAAGGTGGTGCGGTTGCGCCTCAGTTCGTCGATGGCTTCCTTGACGCGGTCCTCGGTCTCGACATCGAGCGCGCTCGTTGCCTCGTCGAGCACCAGGATCGGTGCGTCCTTGAGCACGGCGCGGGCAATGGCGATGCGCTGACGCTCGCCGCCCGAAAGCTGGCCGCCGCGCTCGCCGACGACGGTGTCGTAACCGGCGCTCTTGGCAAGGATGAAATCCTGCGCGGCAGCCGCGTTGGCGGCGGCGTGAACCTCGTCATAAGTCGCCTCGGCACGACCGACGCGGATGTTGTCCTCGATCGAGCGGTTGAGCAGGCCGGCATCCTGGAAGACGGTGGCGATCGAATGACGCAGCGACTTGCGGGTCACCGTGCGGGTGTCGATGCCGTCGATCAGGATACGGCCATGAGACGGCGAGAAGACGCGCTGCAAGAGGTTGATCAGCGTCGTCTTGCCGGCGCCGGTCGGGCCGACGATGGCAACCGTCTGCCCGGCCTGGACCTCGAAGGAGACGTCGTCGACGCCCTGCCGCGAATTGGCAAACTCGAAGCCGACATTCTCGAAGCGGACATGGCCGGTGACGTTGGTGAGGTCGCGCAAGCCGTCCGGCTCGGCGGAGTCGGCGGCCGAATCCTCGAGGTGATAGAAATCCTCGAGCTTGGCGCGGGCTTCGGAAATCTGGTTGGCGAAAGCCGACATCTGGTCGAGGCGGGCAATCAGCAGCGTGGCAAAGCCGGTGAAGGCGATGACGTCGCCGATCTTGAGCTGGCCATGGGTGACCAGATAGGCGCCAATCAAAAGCACAACCATCATCGAAATGGTCGACGACAGGCGGTGCAGCGCATTGGCCATCGCCCACCAGTCGAGCACCGGGTTCTGCGCGTCGAGCAGGTTCTTGACATAGCGGCGCAGCGTATCGGCCTCGTGGCCGAGACGGTTGTAGCTCTGCAGCACGGCGACATTGCTGACCGAGTCGGTCACATGCGCGAACACCTGATGGTAGTGGCGCTCGACCGCGGCCTGGCCCGCCTTGGTGCGCTTCATCACAAGCCGGCCGATGCCGACATAGAGAACGCCCAGCGCCATCAGCACTAGCGACATGCGAAGATCCATGCTTATAGCGGTCGGAATCAGCAGAGCCAGCGCAACAGCCGTCGACAGATGCTGGCGCATGAATTCAAGCCACAGGCTGAACAGCGTCTCGACGGCGCGCAGCAGCGTGTGCAGCGCGTTGGAGGTGCCGCGCTGGTGGTGCCAGGCGAGCGGCATGGTGATCACGCGCTCGAACGACTGGCACAGCACCTCGCTGCGCCGCTTGTGGGCAAAACGGTCGGCGCCGCGCGCCACCAGCACGAAGGCGACGATGTTAAAGGCGCCGAGACCGGCCCAAAGCGCCAGCGTCGAAAACACCGAACCCTTATCGGAGATGGCGTCGATCACCCGGCCGAACATGATCGGCTCGAGGATGGCGATAATGGCGAGCGCGACATTCGCACCGCAGATAAACGCAACGCGCTTCCTGTCGGCTGCGAGATACCCCAGCGCTCTCCAGTAGATTTGCAGAAGCGACACTTCAGCTACTCCGCCCAAAACATTATTGTGCACCGCACCATTTCTTGACACGTACCGGTTAACGGGTCGCAAAACAATGCCCGTCTACCTCTTCCGTTCCCATTCTGCGAACAAAAGATGACGACGTTGCGAAATCTGCCGTGATCACCTAACGGTTTGAGATAAAAGGTGAAATGTCAGTCTTGCGGCAAAATCGTGGCAGGATCTAGCGCTGCCACATTTTTAGTCACTGCACGCTTGGACCGCCGGTATCCGGGAACGCACGCCGTTCTGCGCCAGGAGCATGCCGAAGTAGAAAACGCGCGCCTCGAAAGGCGCGCGTCAATAATCTGAAGCCTTTGATTTTACGCGGGTATCTTGACGACCACCTCGATCTTGTCGCCGGCTTTCGGCTGAAAACCTGAAGACTTTGTCTTGGTTCCATTCACTTCGAGCGAGATGGATTTGGCCTTTTTGTCGCGGATGACGCGAACCTTGATCTCCGCCCCCAGCATCTTGAGCGTGGCAGAATAGCCGTCCCAATGGCTGGGCAGTTTCGGCCGGAACGTGATCTGCTTGCCCCGCCGCTCGATGCCCAGAATGCCTTCGACCGCAGCACGGTAGAGCCATCCCGCTGAGCCCGTATACCAGGTCCAGCCGCCGCGACCACCCTTGCCCTCACCGGAATAGATGTCGGCTGCGACGACGTACGGCTCGACGCGGTAATGCTCGGCCGATGCATCGTCGAGCGCATGGTTGACCGGGTTCAGCATCGAGAAGCAGCGATAGGCATCGTCGGTGCGGCCCATTTCGGCGAGCGCGATGACGAACCAGGTCGCCGCATGGGTGTACTGGCCGCCGTTCTCGCGCACGCCCGGCGGATAACTCTTGATGTAACCAGGGTCCTTTCTCGTGTTCTGGAAGGCCGGGGTAAACAGTTTGACGATCTTGAGCTTGTCGTCGACCAGCAGGTTCGTCGCCTGCTGCATCGCCGTGGTCGAGCGCGCGGGGTCGCCCTCGCCGGAGAGCACGCTCCACGACTGCGCGATGGAGTCGATCTTGCACTCGTCCGAATTGTGCGAGCCAAGCGGCGAGCCGTCGTCGTAGCTGCCGCGGCGATACCACTGGCCGTCCCAGGCGGTGCTTTCCAGCGCCCGCTTCAGCACATCGGCATGTTTTGTCCAGGCCTGCGCCCGCTTGGTGTCGCCCTGCCCCTTGGCCACGGTGGTAAAGTCGCCCAGCGTCTTCAAAAGGAACCAGCCGAGCCAGACACTCTCCCCCTTGCCGGCTTCGCCGACGCGGTTCATGCCGTCATTCCAGTCGCCGCCGAGGATCAGCGGCAGCCCGGCCGGGCTGCTGCGCTTGACCGCAAGGTCGAGCGCGCGCGCGCAATGGTCGTAGAGCGAAGCGTTCGTCTTGGAGATTTCCGGCGTGAAGAAGGCGTCGTGCTCGCCCTCGCCCAGCACCTGCCCGTCGATGAAAGGCAGCTGCTCCTTCAGGATCCCTGTATCGCCGGTCACCTCGATGTAGCGATTGGTGGCATGCGCCAGCCAGACCACATCGTCGGAGATCATGGTGCGCACGCCGGCGTCGGTGCGCGGCAACCACCAATGCTGGACATCGCCTTCGGGGAACTGCCGGCGCGCCGCATTGAGGATCTGGTCGCGCGCCAGTTTCGGATCATGCGCAAGCAGGGCCAGCGTGTCCTGCAGCTGGTCGCGGAAGCCGAAGGCGCCGCTTGCCTGATAAAAGGCCGAGCGGGCGCGGATGCGGCAGGCCAGGCTCTGATAGGGCAGCCAGTGATTGACCATGGCGTCGAGCGCCTTGTCGGGCGTCTCGACCTGGATGGTGTCGAGGAAGCCGCGCCAGACGCGTTCATTGTCGGCCAGCCGCTGGTCGAAATCCTTGCCCGAATGGGTCTGCACCAACGCGCTCGCCTCGGCTGATGTGGCGGCGTCGCCAAGCAGCCAGACCAGCGTGACGTCGCCGCCGGCGGGGATGTCGATGTCGCTGGCGACAGCTGCGCACGGATCGTCGCCGGCCTCGACGCGGCCCGACAGGCCGGCGCCGCTGACGACGGCGTGCGGGAAGGCGCTGGTGCCATGCCTGCCGATGAACTCGCCGCGATCGGCTGTCACCGAATGCACCGGACCAGTGGCGGCCAGGAAGGCCACCCGGTCGCCGAAATCGAGACCGTAGGGGTTTTGCGCCAGAAGCGCGCCAGTCGCTGGATCCCTGGACGGGATGATGGTCGCAGCAGTGCTCGAGCGATGGCTGCCGAGGACCCATTCGGCATAGGCATAGACGCGCAGCCGCGCCGGCGCCGAGCCTGAGTTCTGGATGCGCAGCCGCGTGATCTTCACTGGATCGACGGGATCGACGACGTGCGTCAGATCCATCGACAGCGGGCCGCGTTTGGACCGGAAGGTGGAGAAGCCCTGGCCGTGCCATGTCTCATAGGTCATCGAGGGATCGCGGACCACGGCAGCCAGCGGCGAGAATGCCTTGCCGCTGGCCTGGTCGTAGATGTAGATGCCCTCGCCCGGCCGGTTGGTGACCGGATCGTTCGACCATGGCGTCAGCTGGTAATCGCGGCTGTTGCGGCTCCAGGTGAAGGCAGCGCCTTCGGCCGAGACATGGAAGCCGAACGAGGCGTTCGAGACGACGTTGATCCAGGGCTGCGGCGTCGAGCGCCGGCCGGCAAGGCGGGTGACATAGTGGCGGCCGTCGCCCTCGAAACCGCCAAAGCCGTTCCATTGGCTGAGGCCGCTGCCGTCGGCGCTGCTGTCGGACGCGGCATGGTATGCAGGCGCCGCCGGCACCGGCAGAGACGGCTCGCGCAGTGACGCGGGGGGCGCCGGCTGCAGGCCATCGCGTGCTTGCAAGGCTGCCGCCTCGGCGCGTTCGATCTGGTCGAAGATGGTGCCGTTGCGCGTGTGCAGAACCACGCGGGCAACCGCCAGCAGCGTCTTGTAGGTCGCCTCGTCCATCAGGTCGCGTCGCACGGCGAAGATGTGCTGGCGCGGCCCGAGTTCCTTGCCGCGCAGGCGGCTGTTTTCGCACAGTGTTTCGACCGCGCGCTGCAGGTCCTGGACATAGGACGATGCCTGCTCGTTGACGACCACGAAGTCGATCATCATGCCGCGGGCGCGCATATACTCCTGGAAGCGCAGCGCCTGGGCGACAATTTCGAGGTCGGCCACGTCGCCGATGCGGACCAGGAAGATCGGGAAATCGCCCGAAATGCTGGTCGGCCACAGGCTGGACTGCTTGCTCAGCCCCGAAGCGATGGATTCGCCGGGCAGGCGCAGGAACGGATCGGGATAGATCAGGAAGCGCGCCAGCTTCTGCACGTTGGCGGCGTCGGTCAGGCTCAGACCAAGATGGCGGGTCTGCACCTGCGAACGCGTCCAGGCAAGCATCGCCTGGCGGGCAAAACTTTCGGGATGGTCGAGCCTGGCGATGGCCTCGTCCAGTTCGGCGCGGTTGGCGCCGACGGCGGTCCAGAAGGTCAGCGATATCTTCTTGTTGGCCGGCACCCGCACCTGGCGGCGCAGGGCCGCTACCGGATCGAGGGTGAAGCCGTGGTGACCGCCAAGCTTGGCGCCGGGATCGAAGGCCGCCGCTTCCGCGATGGTACGGCCACGGCCGATGAAGGCACGGCGGTCGGTTTCGGCCTCGGCATCGCGCGCCGACCCGGACGGATCGGTGACGAAATGCACCATGGTGACGTCAGGCTCGTGCTTGTCGCGCTTGCGCCTGGTGGCAAAGATGGCGCCGTTATTGGCAGCGATCTCGGTCTCGATAAACATTTTCGAGAACGCAGGATGGGCATTGTCGGAGGCTTCGTTGCCCAGCACCAGCTCGGCAAAGGAGGTCACCTCGATATGCCGGTCAGTGGCGCCGTCATTGTAGAGCGTGACGCGCCGTCCCTCGCCATTGCCTTCCGAGATGACGATGCATTCGACCTCCGAACGCAGCGAGCCCACTGTTTTGACGAAGCTCGCCTTGTCGTCGGAAAACAGCGTTTGCACTCTCTCGCCGGTCGCCTGCTTCGGCTCTGCGGTGGCCGACCACCAGTCGCCGCTGCCGGCGTCGCGCAGGAAGATGTAGGAGCCGAGCCGGTCTTCGGTCGGGTCGGGCTGCCAACGGGTGACGGCGAGTTCGCCCCAGCGGCTGTAACCGGAACCGGTGGCCGAGACCATGACGGAGTAGCGGCCATTGGACATGACGCTGGTGGCGCGCAACGCCCTCAGCGGGTCGAGGATAATGCGCGAGTCCGGGCTCTCGACCTCGGTCTCGTCCTTCGAACGCTCGTCGGCTTCGGTCCTGACCGTGGCGGTCGGGATGTCGCGCGGCGCCCTCTCCTGCAGCAGGAGTTCGGCAGACTCGATCACCGGATCGCTGTGGAAGCGGTCGCGTAGCCGGCCCTCGAAGATGGCGTCGGCAACGGCGGCGATCGACATGCCGGAGTGGTGCGCCATGTAGTTCAGGACAACAGCGTGGTCGGTGCCTTCTGGCACGCGCTGCGGCGTGAAGTCGACGGCGTCGTAAAAGCCATGCCGGCCGAGAGCGCCGATGGAGCGCAGCCTGGCCAGATTCTGGACGGATTCGCGCGGTGTGAACTGCGCCGCGAGGATCGTGGCGTAAGGGGCGATCACCGTGTTCTGGCCAAGGCCGCGCTTGAGGCCAAGTCCGGGCACGCCGAAATTGGTATACTGGTAGGTCAGTTCGCGGTCGCGGGCATTGTAGGCCGCTTCCGAAATGCCCCAGGGCACGTTCTTCGAACGCGCGTACTGCATCTGGCGCTTGATGATCAGCTTGCTGGTCTGGTTGAGGATCGACCCCTGCGGCTCCTTCATTACCAAAGGCGGCATCAGATACTCGAACATCGAGCCCGACCAGGACATCAGCGCACCCTGGAAGCCGATCTCGACAATCGGCCTTCCAAGCCGGAACCAATGCTCCGTGGGCAGGTCACCCTTGGCGATGGCGAACAGGCTGGTCAGCCGCGCCTCGGAGGCGAGCAGATCGTAGCAGCTCTCGTCCAGCTGGTGCTCCTCGACCCGGTAGCCGATCGACAGCAGTTTGCGCTCCTGACGCATCAGGAAAGAGAAATCCATCTCGAAGGCATAGCGGCGGCAGCGTTCGCGCAGCGCCAGCAGCTTGGCGCGCAAGGCTTCGACGGCGTTTTCGTCGCTGTGCGAGTCATGCACATGCGCCTCGCAGGTCGCTTCCAGCCGTGCCGCCCAGTCGGCGATAATGTCGCTCCGCTGCGATCCGGCCTCGGTGTGGATGGCGGTGGCGAGCTTGCGGATCTCGCCGGCAAGCACGGCCAGGTTGATCGTGCGGATCGAGGCCATCTCCGGCTGCGCCTTGATGGTCATGACGGCGCGCCGCATGCCGTCGAGGCGGTCGGCCAGACGCTGGCGCAACGGCCGCAGTTGCCGGCGGTCGTCAGGCAATTCCTCGAGGCTCTCGTCGAGGATGCTCACCGTGTCGAGGACGCCTTCGAAATCCCCCTGCAGGTGAACGGACGGGGCTTCCGCCCATTCGGCGCAGGCAGCCGCCACCGCGACCAGATGTCCGGCGAGATTGCCGCTGTCGACGGCCGAGATGTAAAGCGGATAGAGCGGCTTGAGCGTCGTGGTGTCGTACCAGTTGAAGAGGTGGCCGCGGTTGCGCGGCATGCTCTCGATGGTCGTCATCGTGGCGTCGATGCGGGTGATGGCATCGGAGAGCGCAATCCAGCCGAAATCGCGTGCCGACACCACCGACAGCAGGTAGACGCCGATATTGGTCGGCGACGTCCGCGGCGCCACAACCGGCGCCGGGCTTTCCTGGAAATTGTCGGGCGGCAGATTGTGGTGCTCGGCCGTGACGAAGGTTTCGAAATAATGCCAGGTGCGGCGCGCCACGGTGCGTAGCGCGTGGATGTCGGCCTGCGATATGCGCAGGCGGTCCTCGGTCTCGGCCGAGCGGCTGATCCAGCAGGCAACCGCCGGCGAACCGATCCAGAACAGAGCGAAGAAGAAGGCGACGAAGGCACCGGTGGAATCGGCCAGCACGGGGATGGCGAGACCGACGACGCCGATGATCACGGCGCCATACATCATGCTGTAATAGGAGCCGAGATCGTTGTCGCCGCCCTTGTGCGCCTGCGATGCGGTGCGCCATTCCAGCAGGTTCTGGCGGCTGACGAACAGGCGGTAGAGCGTGCGCACGATGGCGTCGCCCATCATCCAGGCATTGTGCGCCATCAACAGCACTTTCAGCGCCACAAGGGCCGTGCCGAAGACGGTGTCGTGGGCCAGCGCGGAGAAATGGCCGCGCGGCGTCTGGTCGCCGCTCTTGGGCAGGATGGCGTTGACGACATCGAAGGTCGGCGCCATGAACAGCGACAGGATCAGCAGCGCCTGCCACTGCGCGGCCTGCGTGAAGGGCAGCAGCGTCCAGCCGGCAATCGCCGCCATCACCCAGAAGATCGGGGTCAGCGAGCGGCGCAGATTGTCGACCATCTTCCAGCGCGACAGCGCCGGCACGCCGGAACGCGGCGAGACGATGAAGCGCAGCAGCTGCCAGTCGCCGCGCGCCCAGCGGTGGTGGCGCGAGGCGTCGACCGAGTAGCGGGTAGGATAGTCCTCGACCAGTTCGACATCGGTGACAAGTGCTGCGCGCGCCAACGCACCTTCGAGCAGATCGTGGCTGAGGACGGTGTTTTCCTCGATGCGGCCCTGCAGCGCCGCCTCGAAAGCGTCGACGTGATAAAGGCCCTTGCCGGTGAAAGAGCCGTCGCTGAAGACGTCCTGGTAGAGATCCGAGACGGCAAAGACGTAAGGATCGAGACCGCTGTTGGACGAAAAGACGCGCTGGAAGAAAGAAGCGTCGTCGCCGCTGGTGAGCGAGGCTGTGATGCGCGGCTGCAGAATGGTGTAGCCGGCGGTAACGACGCGCTTTGTCGCGTCGAAATGCGGGCGGTTGAGCGGATGGGCGAGCTTGCCGACCAGTGACGACACAGCGTCGCGCGTGGTGCGCGTGTCGGCGTCGAGCGTCATGACATAGACGACCTTTTCCGGCAGCGGCACGTCGAGCGGCAGGAAGGTGGTGTCGCTATCGCCGCGCAAGAGAAGGTTCAGCTCATGCAGCTTGCCGCGCTTGCGCTCCCAGCCCATCCAGGCGCCCTGCGCCTGGTTGTAGAGCCGGCGGCGATGCAGGATATAGAAACGCGGCGCGCCTTCCGAGGGATAACGGGCATTGAGCCTGGCGATCTCGTCGCGCGCATATTGCAGGATCTCGATGTCGGCGGCGTCGATCTCGGTCTTGGAATCCGGCCAGTCGGACAGCAGCGCGAAATGGATTTCTTCGGCCGTGTTGGCGAGGTGATGCACCTCGATGTTGCGGATGTTTTCCTCGACATCATCGCGCGAGCCGATCAGCGACGGCACCACGACCAAGGTGCGTGATGCCGCCGGAATGCCGTGCTTGTAGTCATAGCCGACGAGCCGCGTCGGCTTCAGGAACAGTGAAACAACGGTGTTGAAGAAGGCGAGCGCGCCTTCGCTGGCAGGCACCGCAAACAGCGCCAGCATCAGCGTGATGGATTCCACCGACAGGCCAAGATGGGCAAGCGCATTGCCGGAGACAACCAGCAGTAGCACCGTAAGCAGGAAGACCGGCACAACGATGCCGAGCCAGCCCGTGGCGGTGAAGGCTCGCTTGAAGGTCACATGGAAGGGCGGCCGGTAGCCGATCGCCTCTTCCAGATCCGGCCGGCGCGGGCCGACCAGGAAGAAGCCGACATCGGTATGCATGGCCGGATCGGCTGATGCATCCGGCACGCCGGAGGCATCGGTGACGCCGGGGACATGGCTGGCCAGCTCGATGGCCTTTTCGGCGACACGGAATTCGGACAGGTCGGAGCGGCGCGCCAGTTGCTCGATCGACGTGCGGTACTGGTCGCGCGAAAAGAAATCGAGCGCGGCGAAATCGGTGCGCTCGCGCAACAGCGTGTCGATGCGGCTGACGCCCTCGAACCACACCGTCCAGTCGACGTCGTTGATGAGGCGCAGGCCGCGGATGATGTTGCCGGTGGTGACATTGCCGCTGGACAGCGTGCGATGCTCGGAAATGATGATTTCCTCGGCGTCGGAGCCGGTTTTCTCGAGCTCGACCTCCAGCCATTCCAGCGCCCTGCCGGCATTCTGCGAGCCGTCGCGCAGGCGGTAGAGCAACTGGGTGGCGAAGGTGGTGTCCTGCGCATGCGCGCCGTAGCCCGACAGGATCTTCCGGCGGTCTGCATTGTCGTCGGTCGCCAGCACGCGGTCGGCGACCTCGTTGGCGATATGGCGCATCTGCCTGGTGCGGTCGACGCGCACGGCGATGCGGCGCAGATTCTCGATTAAAACGAAGCGCAGCAGCGACGGCAGCGCCCACAATTCGCCGATCTTGAGCGGCTCGACCGACTGAAAACCCTCGACGATGGATTTGAACATGGTCGCCGAAACCGAACTGTCGGAATGGGCAACATAGCTCCAGGCCAAGGCCAGCGCGCGCGGCACCGCGGCGCGATCGGCAACTTCCAGGGTCGGCAACTGCCGGTAGAAACGGCGCGGCAAGTCGCGCTTCACCTGAAAAATGGTCTCCTCGACGAGATAATTGTTGTCGAGCAGCCATTGCGCGGCAGGCGTGATGGTTTCGCCCTTGGCCTGGGCGGCATTGGTCGAGCGGTAGACTTCGAGGATTTTCTTGGCGCTGTCGCGGATGCGGGCCTGGAAATCGAACGGCGTCAGGCCGAACAGGTCCTTGATGTCGCCCTTGGCGAGGCTTTCGCCCAGCGCGCGCAGCCGCTCTTCGGGCAGGAAATTGGAGCGTATCGGCTCTTCGGTGATGACCGGGAAGCCGGCGCTGGACTTTTCGATTTGGGCAGGATTTGTCTGGATATTCATTGAAAATTCCGCATGGGGGACGCGATGCGGCGCCACCGCCACGGCAATGTCCCTAAAACCGATTCAAATGCAATTGGTTGCATGATTACACTGGCCGAAAGTTTTGCTTCGCACCACGCCAGAGGCGTTATCCCTTCGACATTTTAAGTGGGGCTTTCGACAACTCAAGGACGAGCACCCCTGCCCTCCCGTCCGCCTTGGAACGACGGAAGGATTCGGGCTTTTTCGTGATCCAGACAACAGCTTACGCCAGATTTCTCCGGCGTGCGATCATGTTTGGCAACAGGCGTTAATCGTTGTGCTGGCGGTGCGGCTGGCCCAGCCTGGCTATCCGGATGACGAACACGGTCGTCGGCCGTACCGGTTCAACCCCTAGTTTCGCCTGCGGACCGAGCAACAGCGTGTCGAGGGGTCCAAGACGAGACGATGTCGGGCCGCTGAGGCCGACCTCGCCGTCGAACGGCAGGATCAGGGTCATAGCGCTGGTCGGCCGGATATCGGTCGGAACCGAGAACACCAGGCGCTCGACCGTGTGCGTGGCCCGCGCGCGGCGGGTCATGACGTTGAGGTCGGTGATCGGACCGGAGATCAGCGCCGCCGTGGTCGGCACATCGGCCGGGAAGGACAGCGGGGCGGAAGCCGCCGTCACTTCGGCCGGCGGACGGCCGGCAATATCAAGCACGATACCCTCGCCTTCCAGCACGGCAAGCGTGCGGTCGACGCCGGCAAAGCCCGAGAACGGGCCGCTGCCCTCGACTCGCGCCATCGAAACGCGCCAGTCGAAATCGTCCAGCCCGGCGCCGTCCGGCGAGACGGCGATCTCGGTGGTCGTGCCGCCGCCATTCTTCCACGGCATGACCCGGTAGTCGGCGGCCCGTAGGATGCGCATCATTTAAGCCAATCAGCCTAAAATACCGGGCAGATTGAGCTGGTGCTCCTTCGCGCACTCGATGGCGACGTCGTAGCCGGCATCGGCGTGGCGCATGACGCCTGTCGCCGGATCGTTCCACAACACGCGCTCCAGGCGCCTTGCTGCGTCCGGCGTGCCGTCGGCGACGATGACCATACCGGCGTGCTGCGAGAAGCCCATGCCGACTCCGCCGCCATGATGCAGCGACACCCATGTCGCGCCCGACGCGGTGTTGAGCAACGCATTGAGCAGCGGCCAGTCGGAGACGGCGTCGGAGCCGTCCTTCATCGCTTCCGTCTCGCGGTTGGGCGAAGCCACCGAGCCGGAATCGAGGTGGTCGCGGCCGATGACGACGGGCGCCTTGAGTTCGCCCCTGGCCACCATCTCGTTGAAGGCGAGGCCCAGCCTGTGGCGGTCGCCGAGGCCGACCCAGCAGATGCGCGCCGGCAGGCCCTGGAAGGCGATGCGCTCACGTGCCATGTCCAGCCAGTTGTGCAGATGGGTGTTGCCAGGGGTGAGTTCGCGCACCTTGGCGTCGGTCTTGTAGATGTCCTCGGGATCGCCCGAAAGGGCGGCCCAGCGGAACGGGCCGATGCCCCGGCAGAACAGCGGCCTTATATAGGCCGGCACGAAGCCCGGGAAGGCAAAGGCGTTCTCGAAGCCTTCGTCCTTGGCGACCTGGCGGATGTTGTTGCCATAGTCGAGCGTCGGCACGCCGGCATTCCAGAAATCCACCATCGCCTCGACATGCTCGCGCATCGAGGCGCGGGCGGCCTTCTCGACAGCCTTGGGATCGGAGACGCGCTTCTCGCGCCACTCAGCCATCGTCCAGCCCTTGGGCAGATAGCCGTTGATCGGGTCATGCGCCGAGGTCTGGTCGGTGACCATGTCGGGGCGGATGCCCCGCTTGAACATTTCCGGCACGATGTCGGCCGCATTGCCGAGCAGGCCGACCGACTTCGCCTCGCCGGCATTGGTCCAGCGCTCGATCATTTCCATCGCTTCGTCGAGCGTCTCGGCCTTCTCGTCGACATAGCGGGTGCGCAGCCGGAAATCGATCGAGTCCGGATTGCATTCGATGGCCAGGCAGCAAGCGCCGGCCATGACGGCGGCAAGCGGCTGGGCGCCGCCCATGCCGCCGAGGCCGCCGGTCAGGATCCATTTGCCCGTAAGGTTGCCATTGTAGTGCTGGCGGCCGGCCTCGACGAAGGTCTCGTAGGTGCCCTGCACGATGCCTTGCGTGCCGATATAGATCCAGGAGCCGGCCGTCATCTGGCCGTACATCATCAGGCCTTTTTTATCGAGCTCGTTGAATTTATCCCAGGTCGCCCAATGCGGCACGATGTTGGAGTTGGCGATCAGCACGCGCGGCGCATCGGTGTGCGTCCGGAAGACGCCGACCGGCTTGCCGGACTGGACCAGCAGCGTCTCGTCTTCATTGAGGGTCTTCAACGAGGCGACGATGCTGTCGAAATCGTTCCAGGTGCGCGCGGCCCGGCCGATGCCGCCATAGACAACGAGCTCATTGGGGTTTTCGGCGACATCGGGATCGAGGTTGTTCATCAGCATGCGCAGCGGCGCTTCGGTCGTCCAGTATTTGGCGTTGAGCTTGTCGCCGCGGGGCGCGCGCACTTCGCGGATGTTGTGGCGAGGATTGTTCATCATTGTCCCTTTGGAGTAAGGCGGCGTCTCAGCGCCCGGCCCAGTCAATGGCGGATTGGAGGATTTTCGTCAGTGTGGCGCGCATCGGCGCGGCGAACTCGGCATCATAAGGCACCGGCCAATTGTCCGGTTCGCCCTTGCCCTCGGGCTCGCGCAAATAGCCGCGATCGGCAAGTTCCATCTGCAGCGCATGGTAGCCGCCTTGCGGATTGCCGAAATAGCGGGTGATCCAGCCGCCCTTGAAACGACCGTTGATGACATTGCTTTCACCGCTCTCGGCCATGATCTGACCAACCAGCGCCTGCAGCGTAGGATCCGCGGTCTGGCCGTCATTGGTGCCGAGATTGAACACCGGCAGCGTGCCGTAGAACAGGCGCGGCAGCACCGACCGGATCGAGTGGCAATCGTAAATGACGACCTTCTCATGCAGGCCGCGCAGCCTGACGGCCTGGGCCGCCAGCATTTCATGGTAGGGCATGAAATACGCTATGCGGCGCTGGTCTATCTCCGACGGCGTCGGTTCCGCGCCGGGCAGATACAGCGGATCGCCGTCGAAGGTCTCGGTCGGGCATAGCGTCGTTGTCGTCTGCCCGGGATAGAGCGAGGCGCCGGAGGGATCGCGGTTGACGTCGATGACGGTGCGCGAGATCGACGTGTGCACGACAGTCGCGCCAAGGCCGGCGGCAAAATCGTAGAGATTGTCGATCCACCAGTCGCAATCGCGGCGGCCGAGCCAGGGCGAGACCAGCCGATTGTCGATGCCGGCGAGATCGATACCCGTGTGCGGGATGGACACCAACAGGGGTGCCGTGCCTTCCGTCACTGTCAGCCAGTCGGTCATGTCAGACTCCCGAGATCGAAGGCAATGTCACCGCGCTCGCAGCCTTGATGGCAGCGCCGCTGCGCACCATGGCGATGGCTTTTTCCATGTCAGGGTGGAAATGCCGGTCATTGTCGAGATGCGGCACCTCGGCGCGGACCAGCTTGCGAACCGCTTCCAGAGCTGCACTCGACGCCAGCGGCGCATGGAAATCGCAGCCCTGCGCGGCGGCCAGGAGTTCGATGCCGATGACGGCCGTGGCGTTTTCGATCATGCCGATCAGCCGGCGAGCGCCATGTGCGGCCATCGAGACATGGTCTTCCTGGTTGGCCGAGGTCGGGATGGAATCGACACTTGCCGGATAGGCCTTCTGCTTGTTCTCAGAGACGAGCGCCGCCGCCGTCACCTGCGGGATCATGAAGCCGGAGTTCAGGCCGGGCTTCGGCGTCAGGAAGGCCGGCATGCCGGACAGCGCGGGGTCTACCAGCATGGCGATGCGGCGCTCCGACAGCGAGCCGATCTCGCAGACGGCAAGCGCGATCATGTCGGCAGCGAAAGCCACCGGCTCGGCGTGGAAATTGCCGCCGGACAGCGCAGTATCGTCCTCGGCGAAGATCAGCGGATTGTCGGTGACGCCATTGGCCTCGGTGCCGAGCGTATCGGCGACCTGGCGCAGCACGTTGAGCGCCGCACCCATCACCTGCGGCTGGCAGCGCAGGCAGTACGGATCCTGCACGCGCTCATCGCCGACGCGGTGCGATTCACGAATGGCGCTGCCGGCCATCAGGTTGCGCAGCGCTTCCGCCGTCTCGATCTGGCCGGGATGTTTGCGCAGGAGATGGATGCGCCGATCGAAGGGCGCGTCCGAGCCCTTGGCAGCGTCGGTCGACAGCGCCCCGGCGACCAGCGCCGACTGATACAGCACTTCGGCCTCGAACAGAGCGGCCAGCGCGTAGGCGGTGGAAAACTGCGTGCCGTTGAGCAGCGCCAGACCTTCCTTGGCGCCGAGCGTCACGGGCTCCAGGCCGTGCGAGACGAAAGCGACCTTGGCCGGGAAGCGGCCATGCGGTGTAAAGCATTCGCCGACGCCGATCATCACCGCCGTCATGTGCGACAGCGGCGCGAGATCGCCGGAGGCGCCGACCGAGCCCTGCGCCGGCACCATGGGGATGACGTCGTTGGCCAGCATCGCTTCCAGCAATTCGATGGTTTGCGGCCGTACGCCCGACGCGCCCTGCGCAAGGCTGGCGAGCTTCAGCGCCATCATCAGCCGAACCACCGAAACCGGCATCGGCTCGCCGACACCGGCGGCATGCGACAAAACGATGTTGCGTTGCAGGGTCTCTAGATCCTCGGCCGGAATGCGGACGCTGGCCAGTTTGCCGAAGCCGGTGTTGATGCCGTAGACCGGCTCACCCTTGGCGACGATGCGGGCGACTGCCTCGGCGCTGGCCTTGATTTTTGGCCGGCAGGAGGCGTCGAGCTTCGGCATGGCGCCACGATAGATAGCGCGCCAGTCGGCCAGCGTCGCATTGCCGGGCTTCAGGTTAAGTTCGGTCATTGTCCTCTCCAGATGCGGGCATGGAGCGGGTTGAAGCCCATGCGGTAGACGAGTTCGGCCGGACGCTCGATGTCCCAGATCGCCAGGTCGGCGGATTTTCCTGCCTCAAGCGTGCCGGTCTTGCCAAGCAGCCCAAGCGCGCGGGCAGCCTCGCGAGTGGTGCCGGCCAGGCATTCCTCGACGGTCAGGCCGAAAAGCGTCGCTGCCATGTTCATGGTCAGCAACAGCGAGGTCAGCGGCGACGTCCCGGGATTGTTGTCGGTGGCGACCGCCATCTTGACGCCGTGCTGGCGGAACAGGCCGACCGGCGGCTTCCTGGTTTCGCGGATGAAATAGTAGGCGCCGGGCAGGATGGTCGCCACGGTGCCGGCCTTGGCCATCGCTGCGGCGCCGGCCTCGTCGGTGTATTCGAGATGGTCGGCCGACAGCGCGCCATAGCGGGCGGCGAGTTCGGCGCCATGCAGGTTCGACAGCTGGTCGGCATGGAGTTTGACCGGCAGGCCAAGCGCCTTGGCCTTGTCGAAGACGCGGGCGATTTGCTCCGGCGAGAAGGCAATGCCTTCGCAGAACCCATCAACGGCATCCGCCAGGCCCTCGACGGCGATGGCGGGCAGAATATTGTCGACGATATTGTCGATGTATTCGTCCTTGTCGCGATAGGGCTCCGACGGCACGGAAAGATCGCCCAGATTCTGCGGTAGTGTGTGTGCGCCGAGAAAAGTGGTGACCACGGACACATCCCGCATTGTGCCCAGCCGCCGCGCCGCACGTAGCGACCATCTCTCATGCATATGGCTAAGGCCGTAGCCCGACTTGATTTCGACGGTCGTCACGCCCTCGGCAATCAAAGCGTCGAGGCGCGGCAGGCTCTGCCGGACCAATTCATCCTCGTGCGCTGCACGCGTGGCTTTGACCGTCGAGACGATGCCACCGCCGGCTCTGGCGACCTCTTCATAGGTGGCGCCGGCCAGCCGCATCTCGAACTCGTTGGCACGGTTGCCGGCATGGATGAGATGGGTGTGGCAGTCGATCAGGCCGGGCGTGATCCAGCGGCCTTCGCAATCGGTAGTCTCGCCGCCCTGAGCCAACGCTGACGGCATGTCGGCTTCCGGACCGGCATAGACGATGACGCCGTCACGGGCGACGATCGCGCCCTTTTCGACGAGGCCCAGTCCGGCATCGCCTTCGGCCATGGTTGCCAGGCGCGCATTGCGCCAAAGCTGAAGGCCCCGTGCCCGGCTTTTGTTCTGTGCCGCCATCATCTTTTTCCGTTGCTTGGATGGCGATTATGTATATACATATTGAAACGCACTGCAAGTGCATTGTTCATGGAACGCGGAGAAAAACGTGACGGCGATCTTTGCGGAACAGGCGCTGCTGGCCGATGGCTGGCACGACAAGGTGCGGATTTCGTTGAACGATAGTCGCATCACGGCAGTCGAGCCGGGCTCTTCGCAGCAAGCCGACGACGAACGCCACGCCATTCTGGTCCCCGGCATGCCGAACCTGCACAGCCACGCCTTCCAGCGCGGCATGGCCGGGCTTGCCGAACTGCGCGGTCCCTCCGCCGACAGCTTCTGGAGCTGGCGCGAGGTGATGTACCGCTTTGCGCTGTCGATGACGCCGGACCAGGTCGAGGCGGTCGCCGCACAGCTTTACGTCGAGATGCTGGAGGCCGGATTCTCGCGCGTCGGCGAATTTCATTATCTCCACCACGATCGCGACGGAAAACCCTATGCCAACCTTGCCGAGATGGCCGAACGTATTGCCGCGGCCGCCGGCGAAACCGGGATCGGCCTGACGCTGCTGCCGGTGTTTTATGCCCATTCCTCCTTCGGCGGCGCTGCGCCCAATGAAGGCCAGCGGCGATTCATCAACGATGTAAATCGGTTCGAACGCTTGCTTGAGAAAAGCCGCGAATCGGTTCGTGCGTTGAATCAGGCTGTCGTCGGCGTCGCCCCGCACAGCCTGCGCGCCGCGACGCCGGAGGAACTCAGCGCTGTTGCCGCCATTGCGCCGGACGGACCGATCCACATCCACGTCGCCGAGCAGGTGAAGGAGGCCGAGGATTGCCTGGCGTGGTCGGGTGCGCGACCGGTCGAATGGCTGCTCGCCAATGCCGGGATCGACAAGCGTTGGTGCCTGATCCACGCCACCCACATGACCGAGGCTGAGACAACCGGCATGGCCAGAAGCGGCGCCATTGCCGGGCTTTGCCCGATCACCGAGGCCAATCTCGGCGACGGCACCTTTTCAGCACCTCTGTTCATCGAACATGGCGGCCGCTTCGGCGTCGGCTCGGATTCCAACGTGCTGATCGGCCTGCCGGATGAATTGCGCCAGCTCGAATATTCGCAGCGCCTCGCACACCGCGCCCGCAATGTGCTGGCGGTGGCCGGCGGCTCGACCGGGCGGGCTCTGTTCGACGCCGCCCTCGATGGCGGCAGCACCGCACTCGGCGCCGGCCCGTCGCGGATCGCCGCCGGCGCCGCGGCTGATTTCGTCTCCCTCGACGAAAACCATCCTTCGCTGGCCGGAAAAAGTGGCGATGCGATCCTCGACGCCTGGATCTTTGCCAATGGCGGCAAGGTCGATTGCGTCTGGGTGCACGGAAAAAAACAAGTCAGCGGCGGCCGGCATGCAGCGCGTGAGACGATCGCCGAGCGCTTTCGCCATGTGATGACGGCGCTTTCGGCATGAGCATATCAGAGACAGCGGCGGTGGAAGGCGGCGGTTCGCTGCACCAGCGCATCCTGTCCGACATCAGCGAGAAAATAATGTCCGGCGCCTGGGCGCCGGGTCACCGCATCCCGTTCGAGCACGAGTTGACGGCCGAATACAATTGCTCGCGCATGACGGTGAACAAGGCGCTGTCGCAACTGGCCAAGGCCGGGCTGATCGAGCGCCGCCGCCGTTCGGGCAGCTTTGTCCGCCAGCCGCAGTCGCAGGCCGCGGTGCTGGAAATCCACGACATCAGGATCGAGGTTGAGTCGCTTGGCCTGGCTTATCGTTACGAGCGCTTGGCGCGGCAGAAAAGGCGCAGCAGCGCCGAGGATCGCGCCTTGCTGGAACTGGACGCAGCCGGACAGGTGCTGGCGCTTGAATGCCGGCATTTTGCCGGCAAGCGGCCGTTCGCGCACGAACAGCGGCTGATCAATCTCGCCGCCGTCGCGGAAGCCGCCGAGGAGGAGTTTCTCGACATCGCCCCCGGCCCTTGGCTGATTGGCCGCGTGCCATGGAGCGAGGCAGAGCACCGTATCCGCGCGGTCGCGGCAGACAGACATATTGCCGAAGCGCTCGACATCGCAACCGGCGCGCCCTGCCTGGTGGTCGAGCGCCGAACCTGGAGCGCCGAGCACCCGGTGACGCAGGTGAGGTTCACCTACGCCGCGGAGAGCCACACGTTGGTGGCGAGGTTCAGGCCTTCGCAGGGGTGATTACCCTCCCCCTCGAGGGGAGGGTCGCGGAGCAAGTGCCGCAAAAGGCGGCACTGGTGACGCGGGGTGGGGTCGGTGCAGCCTCGCCG
>NZ_JAMYQZ010000101.1:0-19312 GCF_040321145.1 Mesorhizobium sp. M0514 | reverse complement strand
GCTAGTCACCCCCACCCGCGGCTTCGCCGCGACCTCCCCCATCGAGGGGGAGGTGAAGTGCCGTGCCCGCTGGCCTGATTGGTGGCGGCAAGAGCTATTTCGACGAACCACAAACCGGCAACAGACGGACAGCCCATGACATCGGCCGTTTCCTTCCAGAAAGTCTCTCGCCATTTCGGCAGCGTGCGCGCCGTCGATGCGGTCGATCTCGACATCGTGCCCGGCGAGTTCTTCGCCATGCTCGGTCCGTCGGGGTCAGGCAAGACGACCTGCCTGCGCCTCATCGCCGGCTTCGAGCAGCCGACATCGGGCTCGATCTCGATCTTCGGCGAACGCGCCGAGGGCGTGCCGCCCTATCGCCGCAACGTCAACACCGTGTTCCAGGACTACGCGCTGTTTCCGCATTTGAACGTGCTCGACAATGTCGGCTACGGGCTGATGGTCAAGGGCATCGCCAAGCCGCAACGACAGAAGGCGGCGGAAGAAGCGCTGTCGCTGGTGCGCCTGCCGGGCTATGGCGCCCGCCGTCCCGGCCAGCTCTCCGGCGGCCAACGCCAGCGCGTCGCGCTGGCCCGTGCGCTGGTCAACCAGCCCAAGGTGCTTTTGCTCGACGAGCCGCTCGGCGCGCTCGACCTCAAGCTGCGCGAGAACATGCAGGAAGAGCTGAAGTCGCTGCAGAAGGCGCTCGGCATCACCTTCGTCTTCGTCACCCATGATCAGGGCGAAGCGCTGTCGATGGCCGACCGCGTTGCCGTCTTCAATGACGGCAAGATCATGCAGATCGGCACGCCGGAAGAAATCTACCAGCGGCCCAGGACACGCTTCGTCGCCGATTTCGTCGGCTCATCAAATGTGTTGCCGCCGGATTTCGTCCACCGCTATTCCGGTGAGCACCGCTGGGGCAGCCTGCGTCCCGAATCCATCCGCATCGGCAGCATTGCGAAAGGCGAAGGGGTTGCCGCGCGCCTGGTCGGAACCAACTATCTCGGCGCTACCACAAAACTGGCGTTGGACGCTGATGGCCTGAGGCTGCACGCCATCGTGCCGGCCGGCACGAAACTGCCGGCGGAAGGCGAAGCGGTGGTGCTGACGTTCAACCGCGAGCATTTGCATTTGATGGACGAGCCGGCATGATTGAGGTTTGCGCCAAGCACCCCCCTCTGTCCTGCCGGACATCTCCCCCTCAAGCGGGGAGATTGGCTGTTCCTCCCGGTTTCGCCAATCTTCAACGTTGGGGATTTGGCGGGGCAGCGAACCTGCTGATCTCCCCCCTTGAGGGGGAGATGTCCGGCAGGACAGAGGGGGGTGTGAAGGAACGCGGCTTCTCAGGGTTCCTTCAGCACGCGGTCGCCCCATGACCATCGCCGCGCTCGACTCAACCTCCGCCCCCGCCATCCTGCCCGGCAGCGGTGGCATGCGCGGCGCACTGTCGGACCTTTTCTGGCGCAAGCCGCAACTGCTGCTGTTCCTCATGCTGGCGCCGCCGGTGCTGTGGTTGGGCGTCGTCTATATCGGTTCGCTGTTCGCGCTCTTGGCGCAGAGCTTTTTCTCGATCGACGAGTTCTCCGGCCTCATCAACCACGAATTCACGCTGAAGACCTATGGCGACCTGTTCCAGCCCGCCAATCTCGACATCATCCTGCGCACGGTGACGATGGCGGTGCTGGTCACGCTGGCCTCGGCCGTCATCGCCTTCCCGATCGCCTATTATGCGGCGCGCTATGCCCGCGGCCGCTGGAAGGCGCTGTTCTATCTCGGAATCATGCTGCCGCTATGGTCGAGTTACCTCGTCAAGATCTACGCCTGGAAGCTGATCCTCGCCAAGGAAGGCATTTTGACCTGGCTGCTCGCCAAATTGCATCTGCTCTGGGTGCTCGATGGCTGGCTGTCGCTGCCGGTCGTCGGCGGCAACTCTTTGTCGGTCTCCGCCACCGGCACCTTCATCGCTTTCGTCTATGTCTGGCTGCCGTTCATGATCCTGCCGGTGCAGGCGGCATTGGAGCGCGTGCCCGGCAATCTGGTCGAGGCGTCCTCCGATCTCGGCGCATCGCCGGGCCAGACCTTCCGCAACGTGCTGTTCCCGCTGGCGCTGCCCGGCATCGTCGCCGGCTCGATCTTCACCTTCTCGCTGACGCTGGGCGACTACATCATCCCACAGATCATCGGCACATCGCGGCTGTTCATCGGGCAGGCCGTCTATTCGCAGCAAGGCACAGCCGGCAACATCCCGCTCGCCGCAGCCTTCACCGTCGTGCCCATCGTCATCATGGGTTTCTATCTCTGGGGCGCCAAGCGCATGGGGGCCTTCGATGCGCTCTGACGGTTCGCAATCCGCTCCGCTCGGCCTCAAGATCGCTGCCGCCTGCGGCCTGCTGTTCCTGCATCTGCCGATCTTGTTGATCTTCGTCTACGCCTTCACCACGGAAGAGAAGAGCTTCGTCTGGCCGCCGCCGGGGCTGACCACACAATGGTTCGCCGTCACCTGGAACCGGCCGGATGTCTGGCAGGCGCTGTCGCTTTCGGTCCGTGTCGCCGCCATCTCGACCGCGATTGCCTTGATACTGGGCACGCTGTGCGCCGCCGCCGTGTCACGGACGAAATTCTTCGGCCGCGAGACGATCTCGCTGCTCGTCATCCTGCCGATCGCGCTGCCCGGCATCATCACCGGCATCGCGTTGCGCTCGGCCTTCTCGCTAGCCGACATCCCGTTCTCGTTCTGGACGATCGTGCTCGGCCACGCCACCTTCTGCGTTGTCGTCGTCTACAACAATGCGGTCGCCCGTTTCCGCCGCACTTCCGGCTCAATGATCGAGGCCTCGATGGATCTCGGCGCCGACGGCTTCCAGACCTTCCGGCACGTCGTGCTGCCCAACATCGCCACCGCTCTGCTTGCCGGGGGGATGCTCGCCTTCGCGCTCTCCTTCGACGAGGTCATCGTCACCACCTTCACCGCCGGCCAGCAGCAGACCGTGCCGATCTGGATGCTGGAAGAGCTGATCCGCCCACGCCAGCGTCCGGTCACCAATGTCGTCGCCATGGTCGTGGTGCTGGTGACGCTGCTGCCCATCCTTGCCGCCTATTACCTGACCCGCGACGGCGACCAGATCGCCGGTTCGGGCAAATGAAGAACAGCGAATAGGGAGTAGCGAATAGCGAATAGGGAGATTGCACGACCAGCCCTATTCGCTACTCGCTATTCGCTACTCGCTCCTGACCAAGGAGAACCCGCATGGACACCCAGATGCTGATCGGCTCGAAGTTCGAGAACGGCACCGACACCGAGGAGCCGATTCTGAATCCAAAGACCGGGGCGACCATTCTCAACCTGCCTGAAGCCAGCCAGGCGCAGATCGAGGCGGCTGTTACTGCCGCCGGGCGAGCGTTCGTCTTGTGGTCACGCACAACGCCGGCGCAGCGCTCCGGCTATCTCCTCAAGATCGCCGACCGCATCGAGGCCAACGCGCGGGAGTTCGCGGCGCTCGAGGCGCTGAATTGCGGCAAGCCGATCAACGCCGTGCTCAATGACGAAATCCCGGCGATCGTCGACTGCTATCGCTTCTTTGCCGGCGCGGTACGTTCGATGCCGGGCGTGGTCGCCGGCGAATATCTGCCCGGCCACACCTCGATGGTGCGGCGCGACCCGATCGGCATCGTCGCTTCCATCGCGCCGTGGAACTATCCACTGATGATGATGGCCTGGAAGCTGGCGCCGGCCATTGCCGGCGGCAACACCGTCGTCTTCAAGCCGTCGGAGCAGACGCCGCTGACGGCGCTGAAGCTGGCCAGGATCCTGGCCGAGGTTCTGCCCGAGGGCGTCGTCAATGTCGTGCTCGGCCGCGGCGACAGCGTCGGCAACACGCTGATCAATCACGCCAAGGTCAACATGATTTCGATCACCGGCGACGTCGCCACGGGCAAGAAGGTGCTGCAGGCCGCCGCCAAGTCGGTCAAGCGCACGCATCTGGAACTCGGCGGCAAGGCGCCGGTCATCGTTTTCGACGACGCCGACCTCGGCGCCGTGGTCAACGGCCTGCGCGCTTTCGGCTACTACAATGCCGGGCAGGATTGTACAGCCGCCTGCCGCATCTATGCCGGCAAGAAGATCTACGACAAGCTCGTCGCCGATCTCTCATCTGCCGTCTCGACCATCAAATACAACCAGCCCGATGACACCGAAAACGAGATCGGGCCGCTGATCTCGCGCCGCCAGCGCGATCGCGTCTCGAGCTTCGTCGAGCGCGCTTCGGAACTGAAGCACATCGAGATCACCACCGGCGGCAAGCCGGGCGCAGGCTCCGGCTTCTACTACCAGCCGACGGTGGTTGCCGGCGCGCTGCAGGAAGACGAGATCGTGCGCCGCGAAGTGTTCGGCCCGGTCGTTTCCATCACCCGCTTCTCCGAAGTCGATGAAGCCGTGAACTGGGCCAATGACAGCGACTACGGCCTGGCATCCTCGGTGTGGACCAAGAACGTCTCGCGCGCCATGGCGACGGCCGCCCGTCTGCAATATGGCTGCACCTGGATCAACACCCATTTCATGCTGACCAACGAGATGCCGCATGGCGGGCTGAAGCAGTCCGGCTACGGCAAGGACATGTCTCTCTATGCGCTGGAGGATTATACCGCCGTTCGTCATGTGATGGTGGCGCATGGGTAGAGGCCGCCACTATCTCTAAAATATTCGCCACCGCGTTTTCTGTATATTAAGCGTGAGTAACCTTTGCGGTACGGCGGGAGTTCACGATTTACTGAATATTCAACCTGAACGAGCAGCCTCTTGCCGGGAAACCGCGCGGCGAGGGGTTTGCGCATGAACACGACCAAGATCAAGCTGGTACTCATTGGCGGCTTCTGTCTGCTGATCGCTGTGTTCGGCGGCAAGGACATGATCAAGAAGAGCGGCTGGCCCGAGGCGCCTGCTGAAATCCTCGCGGTCAATGTCGAATGCGACATGGAATCGACCGCCCACAAGATTGTCTACAAGACCGTCAGCACCGCCACGATCCCGTGCGAACTGGTGGATGCGTTCAAGACGGTCCATGCTGACAAAGAGTGGAAGGTGACCCAGAAATTCACCGGCACCTTGCGCGTCGGCACCGGCGCCGACGCCGTCGAGGCCACGATGGAGCTGAACAAGAACGGTGCCCGCGAACCGCAGGTCGGCGACAAGCTCACCGTCGTCCAGAACCCCGCCAACCCTACCCAGATCGAACACACCGGCATGACCGGCACGCGTTTGACGATCGTCATTGGGGCTGGACTGCTCGGCGCGTTGCTTCTCTATCTTGCTTTCAAACCCCGCCGGCGGCCGTCGGCCTCCGCCGTGGCGGGCAACCCTGCCGGAGATGCCGGCGCGGACCAGCGCGCGCGCCAGGCCGACGCCTTGATAGCGGCGGCCCTGGCCAAGCAGGCCACATTGCCCAATCAGCCAGCACGTGTCGCGGCTGCCGGATTGGCCAGGGAAGGGCGGTTCTCGGGGCAGCGGACGAGTTTCGGCCGCCGCAACTGATGGCCGAAAACCGATGCACCCGCCACCGCTACTCCACGATGCGATAGATGTTCCAAAGGCTGGTGCCCGACACGACGTAGGGCTCCATCTCCTTGCCCCATTTGGCGTGGGCGTCGATCTTGCCGATCCTGGCGAAGAAACCCTCCAGCTGGGCAAGGCTTTCGACCTGATGATGCGATTCGACCGTCGCTTCCCGAGCTCCGATCGAACCGGTCATGATCTGGAACTCGAGATCGGCAATGCCGACCTGAGAGCCGATCTCGCGTTCCCATTTCTTCAACAGGTCGAGCACGGTCTGCTTGTGCCCGAACTTGGCGTCGATCTGCCATCTGGCGCTGAACATTTTTGTCTCCTCCAGTTTTGCGGCCCAAACCGCGGTTGATCTTTTCGCGGTGCAACTACTCGTCCCAAGCCTGCACGACCGTCTGTCGTGCAATCCGCCCATTCTTCAGCTCCAGCATCGCCGCGCAGAACACTTTCGTTCCGTCCGGATAGACGCAGGCCTGGGTGAAGGCGAGATTGTCGCCGTCGGCGATGGTGGTGTCGACCTTGTGGGTCATCGCCCGGCTGCAGATGTCGTCCCAGAACGTGCTGATCGCCGCCCGGCCGCGGATCTCGCGCGGCTTGCTCGGCGGATTGTTGCGGTCGATCACCCGCACCAGCGCGTCGTCGGCATAGAAGCTCGCCAGCATCCTGCCGTCCCGTCCTTCGATCGCTTTCTTGATCGCCGCGCCGTCCACGCTTTGCGTCTTTGTCAGCATTTCTTCCTCCATGGCCCGTCGATCGGGCGGTTGATGATCAAGCACTGCCCGGCGCGCACCGCCGGGCGTTTGTCTTTCACTGCGACTTGGCTTTGACGGCTGCGAACACGCCGTCGGTCTGCTGTTTGAAGGTCGCGAAATCGACCTGGCTGCCGTTGAGCATCGTCGACCAGTGGCGAACGATGGCCGCCATCGCGATCGCTTCCTTGATCTCCTCATCGGTCGCGCCATTGAGCTTGGCGGCCTCGGTGTGGAAATAGATGCAGTACTGGCAGGGGATCTGCGAGGCGACGGCCAGCCCCAGCAGTTCCTTGGTCTTGCCGTCGAGCGCGGTCTTGGGGTTGAGCTGCACACCCTTGATCTCGGCCCAGGCGCCGGCAACCGCGACATCCGGCAGCGTCTTGAACATGTCCGGCACCGAGCCGAGCGTCGCCTCGATGTCCTTGTAGGCGGCGGCCGCCGAGGCATCCTCGGCCCTGGCGGGAGCGATCGTGAACAGCGCGCCAACGCCTGCCGCTATCACCAGCGATTTGATCGACCTGTTTGACTTCAGCATTGCATCCTCCATCCGCAGTGCCTTTCCCGGCGACATCCGCCTGGCCTGCATGGAGAGAATTGGTAGCCTCGACCCCACCTGGCCGCTTCGCCCGAAAGCGCCATGGTCCCTATGGCCCGTCCGGGCCAGCCTGCCTGGCGGAAAATGCCGCTGCCGCCGCCCGTGACGGCAAATCGAGCTTCAGCAATATGTTGGCGACATGACGCTTGACCGTATGCTCGCTGAGCCTCAGCTCGGCGGCGATCGCGGCATTGCTCTTGCCTTCGGCGATCAGGATCACCACCTCGCTTTCGCGCGCCGTCAGTTGAGCCGGCTCGGCGGCTTTCGCCTTGGAGCGGCAGGCCGGCTCCAGGTGCTGTTCCGACGTCGCCTGGACCAGCGCCAGCGGCTCGTCCAGCTCATCCACCGTGACACGCCCGGCATCGATGAAATGCAGGCCGGACCCCGCCGCCAGATCGGCGGCCAGCCGCGACGCCAGAATATCGCCGCGCCCGGCATGGGCGGCGATCTGCATCGTCACCCGTGCCATCAGCCCCACCGGCGGCCCGCGCATTTCGACCTCGCCGACATGGGCGCCCTGGGCGCTTGCAATGCCCATATGTTGCGCCGCATCGCGCAGTGCCGCCGCGCAGCGTATGGCCCGCGCCGGCCCGTCGAAGCGCGAGATCATCAATTCGCCATGGATGCCGGCAACGCGTCCGCCATGACGGCCGACCAGCTGCCGCCAGCTCTCCTGGAAGCGCTCGCTGCGTTCGCTCCACATGCGGTCGCCAACCCGCGCCGTGTCGTAGATGCGTGTCGCCAAAAGAGCGGCAAGCACGCGCTCCGCTTCGGCCACGGCACGCTCGCCGGTCAGGAATTCCTCGATCAGGTCGGCCACCCGGTCGACATCGCCGGTCCAGATCGGGTGGTCGCGCCCCGGGATCTCGACTAGTCGCGCATTCGAGATATTTTTCGCCAGAAAGCGGCTGGCGTCGGGGTCGACCCGCGCGTCGTTGCGGCGATGGATGAGCAGGGTCGGTGCGCCGATCGCCGAAAGCACGCCGCGCACGTCGATCCCGGCATTCATCCGGGCAAGAGCGGCCGCTGCCGTCGGACTGGCCGACAGCCGCTCGAAGCGGGCCCACCACTGGGTGAAATGCGCATCATCTACCCGGCCGGGAGCGAAGTTGGGCAGTGTGGCGCCCGTGCCCCATTCCGTGCCGGCCGTCGCGATGAAGGCCTCGAGGCGCTCCGGCGACATCACCCATTTGTGGAAATGCGCATAACCGCCATAGAGCGCCAGCGCTCGTGTCCGTTCCGGATAGGTGGCGGCAAACAACATTGCCATCGGCGCGCCTTCCGAAGCGCCGAGCAAGGCCGCGCGGCCGCTGCCGGTGGCATCCATCACCGCGCGCACATCGTCCATGCGGGTTTCGAGGCTGGGCAGGTGGCGTGGGTCGACGCGGTCGGACAGGCCGGTGCCGCGCTTGTCGAACAGGATCAGCCGCGAGAACGCCGAGAGCCGTTTCAAGAGCCTGGCGTAGCCCTCGTCTTCCCAATGCAGGTCGAGATTGGAGATGAAGCCGGGCACGAAAACCAGGTCAAACGATCCCTGGCCGACCACCTGATAGGCGATCCGCACGTCGCCGCTGAGGGCATATCGCGTCTCGATCGGCCTCACGTTGCTATCCCGCCCGGCCAGACGATCTCTGACCGCCGACCATAGCAGACGCCCGGCGGATGCGGCAGCCAAACTTTAGAAGACAGGAATATAGCCCGCGGCGAACCGTGTTCGCCCGCCATTTCTGGGGGAGGCTATTTCTGGGGAGCGGCGCTCTCTGCACCCGTGGGTTGGACGTAGCCGATGCTCACATCGGCCTGCTCCTCGGTCTTCGGCCGCTTGATCCTGGCCGAGGCCACGACGACGAGTTCGTCAAAACCTTCGCCGCCACTGTCCAGCATCTCGAAGAACTGCCGGCGCATCCTGGGCTCCCAGAACTTGTTGATGTGCTCGGCCACGCCCGCCACACCTTCCTCGCGGGGCCTTGAATGGAAGAAGGCGGCGATCTGGTTGGCCATGCGCACCAGCTTTTCCCCGGTGCTCGTGATGTGTTCTTCGTCATGCGACATGCTGGGCAACTCCCAAGACCACCCGTTCCGGGTGGGTGAAAACATCGAAATCGTCGCCGCGCACCAGCGCCACCAGCGTCATGCCGGCCTCTTCCGCGGTGCGGATGGCCAGTGCCGTCGGCGCCGAGACGGCGATGATGAAGGCCGAGCCGATCGCCGCCGTTTTCTGCACCATTTCGACCGAGACGCGTGATGTCACCACCACCGCGCCCGATGCACCGTCAATGCCGGCCTTGGCCAGCGCGCCGGCCAGCTTGTCCAGCGCATTGTGGCGGCCGACATCCTCGCGCGCCATGACGATGCCCTTGCCGGGGATGTAGAAGCCCGCTGCATGAACTGCACCGGTTTCCGAATGCAGCGGCTGCACCTTCGACAAAAGCTTGACCGAGCGAACGATGTCGTCAGCTTCAAGCGTAAGCTTGGACGCACCAACCTTGTCGACCGAGCGCATCGCTTCCTCGATCGATTCGATGCCGCATAGCCCACAGCCGACCGGACCGGCCAATCGCCTGCGTCGCGCCTCGAAGCGCGTATTGGCCTGGTCCTTCAACCGGATCTGGATGTCGATCCCGGCGCCATGGTCCTCGACCTCGATCGCCTCTATCTCGTCAGGCAACGCGATGATGCCTTCGGTCAGCGAGAAGCCGAGCGCAAAATCCTCGAAATCGGCGGGGCTCGCCATCATCACCGCATGTGTGGTGCCGGCAAACGAGAACGCCACCGGCGTCTCCTCCGGCACCATACGGTTGGCCGCCGCGGTGCCACTTGCACGGTGGGCGAGGCGAGAGATCTGGCTGATTGGCTGGCGGGAGCGCATCAGGGTCCCTTCATCCAATCCGGTGTCAGTTCCGGAACATCGCGCGCGATGGATTCATAGGCCTTATGATGCCCGTAGCCCATTATGTACGCGACAATGCGGCGAAGGTTGTTGAAATCCTCCTCGGAAGCATGTCCCTGGATATCGAACAAAAACTGGTTCAGGTCGGCGCCTTGCTTCTCACATAGGCGCAGAAGCGTTTCGTAGGCTTCCTTTTGAGTCACTCTTGTTTCCTCCGGCGGCGAGTCTACCCAGACTACTCCGCCGCCTGTAGCGGAGCGATGCGGCGGCTCTGCTCGGCCTGCTCGTTATAGTCGCGCTGCCAGTCCGAAGGTCCGTTCGACGCGCCGACCTGCACTGCGGTCACCTTGTACTCCGGACAATTGGTCGCCCAGTCGGAGAAGTCGGTGGTGATGACGTTGGCCTGCGTGTCCGGATGGTGGAAGGTGGTGTAGACCACGCCCGGCGACACCCGGTCGGTGATCAGCGCACGCAGCGTCGTCTCGCCCGAACGGCTGGTCAGCCGCACCCAGTCGCCATCGCGCAGGCCGCGGTTCTCGGCGTCGTGCGGATGGATCTCCAACCGATCTTCCGAGTGCCACATGACGTTTTCGGTGCGCCTTGTCTGTGCACCGACATTGTACTGGCTGAGAATGCGGCCGGTGGTCAGCAGCAACGGGAAACGCGGCCCGGTCCGCTCGTCGGTCGCGACATATTCAGTGCGGATGAACTTGCCCTTGCCACGCACGAAGCCATCCATATGCATGATCGGTGTGCCGAGCGGCGCCTTCTCGTTGCAGGGCCATTGCACCGATCCGACACGGTCGAGCAGCTCGAAGGACACGCCGGCGAAGCTCGGCGTCGTTTTTGCAACCTCGTCCATGATCTCGGAGGGATGCTGATAGTTCCAGTCCAGCCCGATCGCACGGGCAAGCTCCTGTGTCGCTTCCCAGTCGGCGTAGCGCGCCTTCGGCTCCAGAACCTTGCGCACCATGTTGATGCGGCGCTCGGCATTGGTGAAAGTGCCGTCCTTCTCCAGGAAGGTCGAGCCCGGCAGGAAGACATGCGCGTAGTTGGCGGTCTCGTTGAGGAACAGGTCGTGCACGACCACGCATTCCATCGCCGCCAGGCCGGCCGCGACATGCTTGGTATCAGGGTCCGACTGCAGAATGTCCTCGCCCTGGATGTAGATGCCCTTGAACGAGCCGTCGACGGCGGCATCCAGCATGTTGGGGATGCGCAGGCCGGGTTCGTCGTCGAGCTTCACCCCCCAAAGGCTCTCATAGATGTCACGCACCGCCTCGCCCGAGATGTGGCGGTAGCCTGGCAGTTCGTGCGGGAATGAGCCCATGTCGCAGGAACCCTGCACGTTGTTCTGGCCGCGCAGCGGGTTCACGCCGACGCCGGGACGGCCGATATTGCCGGTCGCCATGGCAAGGTTGGCGATAGCCATAACCGTGGTCGAACCCTGGCTGTGTTCGGTGACGCCAAGGCCATAATAAATCGCGCCATTGCCGTCCTTGGCATAGAGGCGCGCAGCACCCCGGATCAGTTCGGGGTCGACGCCGGACAGCTTGCCCACGATTTCGGGGCTGTTTTCCGGCAAGGCGACGAAAGAAGCCCAATCCTGGAACTCCGCCCAGTCGCAGCGATCGCGGATGAAGGCTTCGTCGAAAAGCCCTTCGGTAACGATGACATGCGCCAGCGCCGTCAGCACCGCCACGTTGGTGCCGGGCTTCAGCGGCAGGTGATAGTCGGCCTCGATATGCGCTGACTTGACCATTTCGGTGCGGCGCGGATCGAGCACGATCAGCTTGGCGCCCTGGCGCAGCCGCTTTTTCAGCCGCGAGGCGAACACCGGGTGCGCGGAAGCCGGATTGGCGCCGATGATGACGGCGACATCGGTGAAATCGACGGAATCGAAATCCTGCGTGCCGGCCGAGGTGCCATAGGTCTGGCCGAGGCCGTAGCCGGTCGGCGAGTGGCAGACGCGCGCGCAAGTGTCGACATTGTTGTTGCGGAAGCCTTGGCGCACCAGCTTCTGGACGAGATAGGTCTCTTCATTCGTGCAGCGCGAGGACGTGATACCGCCGATCGAGGTGCGGCCGTATTGATACTGGATACGGCGGAATTCCTTGGCCGTATGGGCGATGGCCTCTTCCCAACTCACCTCGCGCCAGGGATCGCTGACCTTTTCCCGGATCATAGGCGACAGGATGCGGTCCTTGTGGGTGGCATAGCCATAGGCGAAACGGCCCTTCACGCAGGAGTGGCCGTGGTTCGCCTTGCCGTCCTTGTAGGGCATCATGCGAATGACTTCGTCGTCCTTCACTTCGGCCTTGAACGAGCAGCCGACGCCGCAATAGGCGCAGGTGGTGACAGCGGAACGCTCGGGCATGCCTTTCTCAAGCACGGTCTTTTCACGCAGCGCATCGGTCGGACAGGCCTGCACGCAGGCGCCGCAGGACACGCATTCGGAGGCGATGAAATCCTCGTGCATGCCGGCGACCATGCGCGATTCGAAACCGCGGCCCTCGATCGTCAGCGCGAAGGTGCCCTGCACCTCCTCGCAGGCCCGCACGCAGCGCGAGCAGACGATACATTGCGCCGGATCATAGGTGAAATAGGGGTTGGACTCGTCGCGGGCGATGTAGTCGACCGCCAGCGAGCCATGGCCGGGCGCGACGCCGTTTTCCTGCTTGACGTGGTTGCGGCCCTCAATGCCGAAGCGGTTCTCGGTCAGGCCGACCGATTTCGCCACAACGTCGAACTCGCTGGCGCCGGTGCCGGCCTTCTCGTTCCAGCCGGTCGGGTGGTCGGAGACGTAAAGCTCCATGACACCGCGGCGGATGGCGTCGAGCCGCTCGGATTGCGTGCGCACCACCATGCCTTCGCCGACGGGGGTCGTGCAGGATGCCGGCGTGCCGCCGCGCCCGTCGATCTCGACCAGGCAGACGCGGCAGGAGCCGAACGAGTCCAGCATGTCCGTGGCGCAGAGTTTTGGGATCTCGACCCCGCCTTCCATCGCCGCGCGCATGATCGACGTACCCTCCGGCACGCTGATGCTGCGGCCGTCGACGATCAGCGTAACCTGCTTTTGCGCCTTCGATTCCGGGGTTCCGTAATCGAGTTCTTCGATGAGTGTCGGGAAGTCGGCCTTGATATTCATCTGCCAGCTCCTATTCAGCAGCCACGCGCGCCGGCGCGGGCTTGAAATCTTCGGGGAAATGGGTGATCGAGCTCATCACCGGATAGGGCGTGAAGCCGCCCAGCGCGCAGAGCGATCCGAACTTCATCGTGTTGCAGAGATCGGTGACCAGTGCCAGGTTCTTCTCCGGCTCGATGCCGGCGGCAAGCCGGTCGATGGTCTCCACCCCGCGTATCGAGCCGATGCGGCAGGGCGTGCACTTGCCGCAGCTTTCGATGGCGCAGAACTCCATGGCAAAGCGCGCCTGCTTCAGCATGTCGGCCGTGTCGTCGAACACGGTGATGCCGGCATGGCCGATCAGCCCGTCGCGCTTCGCGAACTCTTCGTAGTCGAACGGCGTGTCGAACAGGCCGCGCGGGAAATAGGCGCCGAGCGGGCCGCCGACCTGCACCGCCTTCACCGGGCGACCTGTGGCCGTACCGCCGCCGATATCGTCGACGATCTCGCCCAGCGTCATGCCGAACGCCGCCTCGAACAGGCCGCCGAACTTGACGTTGCCGGCGATCTGTATCGGGATCGTGCCGCGCGAGCGGCCCATGCCGAAATCCTTGTAGAAGGCAGCACCCTTGTCCATGATGATGGGCACGGAGGCCAGGCTGATGACGTTGTTGATCACCGTCGGCTTGCCGAACAGACCCTGGATTGCCGGCAGCGGTGGCTTGGCTCGCACCACGCCGCGCTTGCCTTCAAGGCTGTTCAGCAGCGAAGTTTCCTCGCCGCAGACATATGCGCCGGCGCCGACGCGGATTTCCATGTCGAAGGCGTTGGGCGAACCCAGCACGCTGACGCCGAGCACGCCTGCCTTGCGGGCGACCTCGACAGCCTTGTTCATGACAGCCACCGCATGCGGATATTCCGAGCGGATATAGACGAACCCCTTGGTCGCGCCGGTGGCGATGCCGGCAATCGTCATGCCTTCGATGAGCACGAAGGGGTCGCCCTCCATAATCATGCGGTCGGCAAAGGTGGCGCTGTCGCCCTCGTCGGCATTGCAGACGATGTATTTGCGGTCAGATGTCGTATCGAGCACCGTCTTCCACTTGATGCCGGTCGGGAAGCCCGCGCCGCCTCGGCCGCGCAAGCCCGATTCCGTGACCTGTTTGACGATGTCGAGCGGCGCCATGGCCACCGCGTTCTGCAGGCCCTTGAGCCCGCCCAGTGACTTGTAGGCATCGAGCGATAGCGGGTCGTTGATGCCGCAACGCGCAAAGGTCAGGCGCGTCTGCTTGGCCAGGAACGGGATTTTGTCGGGCGCGCCCAGCCAGCGCTTGTGATGCCCGCCGGTGAGAAAGCCGCTGTCGAACAGGCTCTTGACGTCCGATGGCTTGACCGGCCCGTAAGCGACGCGGCCCTTTTCGGTCGCGACCTCGACCATCGGTTCGAGGAAATAGGCGCCGCGCGAGCCGTTGCGGACGATCTTGGCCTCGACACCCCGTTCGGCCAGTTCCGCACGAACAGCCTTGGCGACTTTTTCGGCGCCGAGCGCCAGCGCGCCGGAGTCACCTGGAATGTAGATGCGCGGGATCATGAGCGTACCTCCGCGACGATCTCTTCGATCTTCTCGTCATCGAGCCGCCCGATCACCTCACCATCCAGCATCGCCGACGGTGAACAGGCGCACAGCCCGAGGCAATAGACAGGCTCAAGCGTAACCGATCCGTCGCGGGTGGTCTCATGGAAATCGATGCCGAGCAACTGCTTGACCTTTGCGGCGATCGCATCCGAACCCATCGACTGGCAGGCTTCCGCCTGGCAAAGCTTGAGCACATGCCGGCCAGCCGGCCGGGCACGGAAATCATGATAGAAGGTCACGACGCCATGCACTTCGGCCCTCGACAGGTTCAGCCCATCGGCGATGACGGGCACGGCGTCCTGCGGCACGTGGCCAAATTCTTCCTGGATCTCGTGCAGGATCGGCAGCAGGGGGCCTTCGAGGCCCTTCAACTCCTGGATGATCGCCGCCGTGCGCGACTGTATCTCGGTACTTGCAGGCTGCATCGTCACGCAGCGCCCTCCCTATCGTAGCGATCGATGCATATAATCGTCCAAAAGCATGAAGCGGTTTTGGAACAACGACATGCCTACGCCGCTTAAACGCTAAGTGCTTAAGAAATCAGAGAAAACCTCTGAAATCAATAAAGCGGTTTCGTTGCACGATAGAAAATTTCTATCGCGCCGATTGACCAGTTATGACTAGCTCAGCGATTGGCGCGGAAATCGTCTGCCAGCGCCATCGCCTCGTCCAGCAGCGCCTGCACCAGCGGCGTGTGCGGTTCGCGCGGCGCGGCGACCAGCCCGACCGTGTGGCTAGCATCCGGTTCGACGATCGGAATGGCCCGGATCGGCTCGGAAAAACCGAATGTTTCCGCCAGGTTGAGCGGCATGATCGACGACCATTTGCCTGTCCGTATGTGGGAGAACAGCACGATCATCGAGTTGGATTCCAGTGTCGGCCGCACCTGCACGCCGGCCTCGGCCAGATGCTGGTCGATGATGCGGCGGTTCTGCATGTCCGGCGTCAACAGGCAGAGCGGCAGCTGGCTGATTTCGGCCCATGTCACTTTGTCGCGATCCGAATAGGGATTTCCGACCGCCGTGATCAGCTGGTAGCGCTCGTCATAGAGCGGCACGCTGGTCACCCGTCCGAGAGGCTCGTTGTCGAGATAGGTGATGCCGGCATCGACGTCGAAATTGCCGAGCAGCGACAACACCTCGATCGAGGTGCGCGACAGGATAGAGAAGGTGACGCCCGGATGCTTCTCGCGAAATGGCGTCGTAAGCCGCGCCACCATGGCGAGGGCGGTTGGGATGGCGGCAATACGGATACGCCCGGACAGGCCATGTCGCGCCGCCCGCATCTCTTCGCGCATGGTCCTGGAATCGCCGACGATGCGACGCGCCCACACCAGCACCTGCTTGCCTTCCGGCGTCAGCCCCTGAAAGCGCGAACCGC
This sequence comes from Mesorhizobium sp. M0514, assembly GCF_040321145.1. NCBI lineage: Bacteria > Pseudomonadati > Pseudomonadota > Alphaproteobacteria > Hyphomicrobiales > Phyllobacteriaceae > Mesorhizobium > Mesorhizobium sp. M0514. Next base: position 3,396 of record NZ_JAMYQZ010000101.1, on the reverse strand, counting down.
GATTGACCAGCATGACGCCGAGCTGGCCCTCCAGCTGCTTGATCCCGGCCGACAAGGTCGGCTGCGTGACGCCGCACGCTTCCGCCGCCCGGCCGAAATGCTCCTCCTTGGCCAGCGCGATGAAGAATTCGAGCTTGTCGATCATACCATCCGTCCGTTCGTTGCACGCAAGGTCGGGGAAATTGCCTTTCGCCGCAAGCTCTACCCGCAATTGGCCATGCATCCACATCTTTGGGCCGGCTGGCTGTTTCCCCCGGCCGAACACGGCGCTATGTGGTTGGATGGAATACGAGGAGATCGGACATGCTGGGCTGGTTCCGCAAGCTTTTGCCGCGCGAAGATCGCTTCTTCGACCTCTTTGAACGGCATTCCCGCACCGTGGTCGGCGGCGCCGAGGCGCTGGAGCAGCTCCTGCAGGGCAAGGACATCGATCGTTGGTGCCAGAAGATCATCGATCTCGAGGACGAGGCCGATCATATCACGGCCGAAGTGCTGCTGGCGGTGCGGCGTTCCTTCATCACGCCCTTCGATCGCGGCGACATCAAGGACCTGATCCAGTCGATGGATGACGCCATCGACATGATGCACAAGACCGTCAAGACGGTGAAGCTGTTCGAAAAGAAGGAATTCGACCCGCTGATGCAGGAGATGGGTGGCGTCATCGTTGCCGCCTCCAAGCTGGTTGCCGAAGCGATCCCGCTGCTCAGCAAGGTCGGCACGCACACGGTACGCCTCAACGCCATCGCCGAAGAGGTGATGCGCGTCGAAAGCCGCGCCGACGATCTGCATGAGCAGGGATTGAAGGACCTGTTCAAGCGGCATGGCCGCAGCGATCCGATGGCCTACCTGATCGGCTCGGAGATCTACGGCCAGCTGGAGAAGGTGGTCGACCGCTTTGAGGACGTCGCCAACGAGATCAGCGGCATCGTCATCGAGAACGTTTAGGCAATGGAAGCCACCATCGCCTTTCCCGTGCTGATCGGCCTTGTCGCCGTCGCGCTGTTTTTCGATTTTCTCAACGGCCTGCACGATGCAGCGAACTCCATCGCCACCATCGTCTCCACCCGCGTGCTGAGACCGCAATATGCGGTCCTGTGGGCGGCTTTCTTCAATTTCATCGCCTTCATGTTCTTCGGCCTTCACGTGGCTGAAACTGTGGGAAAAGGTATCGTCGACGTCAGCATCGTCACGCCGGCGGTGATCTTCTCGGCGCTCGTTGGCGCCATCGTCTGGAACATCGTCACCTGGATTGCCGGCATCCCGTCCAGCAGTTCGCATGCCCTGATCGGCGGGCTCGTCGGCGCCGGCGTTGCAAAGGCTGGGCCCGGCGCCATCGTCTGGACCGGGCTTGGCAAGACGGTCGCCGCAATCGTCGTGTCGCCGGCGACAGGGTTTGTTCTGGCGCTGGTCCTGATCCTGGCCGTTTCCTGGCTGTTCGTGCGCCAGACACCGTTCGCCGTCGACAGCACTTTCCGCGTCATGCAGTTCTTTTCGGCCTCGCTTTATTCGCTAGGGCACGGCGGCAACGACGCCCAGAAAACCATGGGCATCATCGCCGTGCTGCTCTATTCGCAAGGTATGCTCGGCGGGACGTTCTACGTGCCGCTGTGGGTCGTCCTCACCTGTCAGACAGCACTGGCGCTCGGCACTTTGTTCGGCGGCTGGCGCATTGTCCACACGATGGGCTCGAAGATCACCCGGTTGAACCCGATGCAGGGCTTCTGCGCCGAGACCGGCGGCGCCATCACCCTGTTTGCCGCCACCTGGCTTGGCGTTCCCGTGTCGACCACCCATACGATCACCGGGGCCATCATCGGTGTCGGCGCTGCCCGTCGCGTCTCGGCCGTGCGCTGGGGCATTGCCGGCAACATCGTCATCGCCTGGATCGTCACCTTGCCGGCCACGGCTGCAATTTCGGCGCTCACCTACCTTGCGGTTGGCCTGGCAAGGTGAGGCGGACACTGTGGTGCTTGGAGTCGCTGCCAATCTGCACTATCTGAGCCGCAGCCAAACGCCTTAGGGAACAATGCATGTCCGTCACCAAGGAAATCGTCACCGAGCGTCTGAAGACGGTCAACGGGCCGGACTTCACCGGCAACATCGTCGACCTCGGCATGGTTTCGGAGATTTTCATCGCCGATTCGAAAGTGTTTTTCTCGATCACCGTTCCCGCCGCCCGTGCACAGGAGATGGAGCCGCTGCGCGCCGCAGCCGAGCGTGTCGTCAAGGCGATCCCTGGTGTCGCCGGCGCCGTCGTCGCGCTGACGGCGGAGAAGAAGGGCGGCGGCATGGAGGCTCCGGTTGCGTCGCGTCCCGCGCCCAGGCCGGCACCCCCGGCTGCGCCAGCCGCGCCGCGCCCAGCTCCACACTCTCCAGCCCCGCACGCCCCGGCCTCGGAAAGGTCGGGCAAGCGCGGCGTGCCCGGCATCGAGGCGATCATCGCGGTGGCGTCCGGCAAGGGCGGCGTCGGCAAGTCGACCACCGCCGTCAACATCGCGCTTGGCCTCGCCGCCAACGGTTTGCGTGTCGGCGTGCTCGATGCCGATATTTATGGCCCGTCCATGCCCAGGCTGCTCAACATCCATGGCCGGCCGCAGACCGTCGACGGCAAGATCCTGAAACCGATGGAGAATTACGGCCTTAAGGTGATGTCGATGGGCTTCCTCGTCGACGAGGAGACGCCGATGATCTGGCGCGGTCCGATGGTGATGTCGGCGCTGACGCAGATGCTGCGCGAGGTCGAATGGGGCCGCCTCGACGTGCTCGTCGTCGACATGCCGCCCGGCACCGGCGACGCCCAGCTGACCATGGCCCAGCAGGTGCCGCTGGCCGGCGCCGTCATCGTCTCGACGCCGCAGGATCTGGCGCTGATCGACGCCCGCAAAGGATTGAATATGTTCAAGAAGGTCGACGTGCCGCTGCTCGGCATCGTGGAGAACATGAGCTATTTCATAGCCCCCGATACCGGCAAGCGCTACGACATCTTTGGCCATGGCGGGGCGCGGCGCGAGGCCGAGCGACTCGGCGTGACCTTCCTCGGCGAAGTGCCGCTGGAAATGGGCATTCGCGAAAGTTCTGATGAAGGTGCTCCGGTGGTGGCGTCGAAGCCAGACAGCGCCGAGGCGAAGATCTATCGCGGCATTGCTTCGAAGGTCTGGGACCGGGTCAACGAAGAACGCGGCGCGGCCGAAGCGGCGGTGCCGAACATCGTGTTCGAGTAGCTCGGATAGTCCCTCCCCCTTGAGGGGAGGGTGGCCCGAAGGGCCGGGTGGGGTCCGCGGTGACACGCTCGACGCTATTTCTTTACAAGTCGAGGCAGCTCAACTCACGTTGAGGCAGTTGAGGCGACCCCACCCGCCTCGCTTCACGAGGCACCCTCCCCTCAAGGGGGAGGGG